>JBFWIY010000007.1:0-17177 GCA_050255855.1 Desulfovibrionaceae bacterium | reverse complement strand
AGCCCTGGACGGCCAGCTGGTAGCGCTGTTCGGCCCGGCGGCGTTCGCTCACCTGGTCCTGCAGGGCGGCCTCGCGCTGGCGGACCTCCCCGGTCATGGAGCGGAAGGACGCCACGATGCCGTCCAGTGTGAGCGATCATCTAAGTTGAGATTTTGCGTCACTCAAGTTGAGAATAGGATTTCGCCGATTGCTTCGCCTGGCACTGGGTTTGCTACGCGCGCGGGCGCGAGATTTCGGGCTTGGAATCGTTCTCCCCCTCTTCCTCCTTCTCCCGCGTTTCCGCAACCGTCACCTTGCCAGTCACCCGCTTCTTGTCGTCGGCCTTCTTAAGCACCACCCTGGCCATACTACCTCCATAAGGGGGTCTGTCCGAACTCGCGCTTCATGCGCCGCTCCGCCCGTCGTAGAGACCCCGGCGAGAGCATCTCGCGAACGCTGTTGAACACCATCCAGTCCGCCGCCGCGCGGGTGTACCACAGGTTGATGAAGGGGGTGTTGTTCAGGGCGAGATAGAAGGCGTTGCTGCCCACGTCGAGATTCCCGTGCACCATGTCGTTGGCCGTGTTCAGCACGTCGAATCCAGTGGAGAGCCCCGGGCCCAACGCCGACCCCGCCAGTCCTCCGCCGAAACGGTTGACCTTGGACAGGAAGAAGTCCCCGTAGATCCCAGCGCCACCACTTTGGGCCGCGGCGGCCAGCCAGGTATCAATCCGTGTCGGGTCCTTGGGCGTGCGCCCCTTGGCCATGTCCTTGGCGCTCATGGAGGCGTAGCCCAGAATCAGGCTGGCCGCGATGAAATGCACGAATCCCGGGGCGTCAAAGCCCCGGCCGTTGCGAGCCCAGCGCCGCCCGGCCAGGATGCGCCGCGTGAAGGCCACAGGGAAGCTCTTGAACTGCGCGGCGAACCGGACGATCTCCCCCAGCGGCGAGCCCGGCCGCGTCCCCTGGACCAGAATGGCCCGGTCCCGCTCGTCCGGCTCCAGCACGGCGTAGCGCGTCTCGTCGGCATAGAACCCGGCCAGGTCCGTCTCCAGCCGCTCCCGCGCCTTCTTGCGGTACATGTCCCGGGCCTCGGGCCGCACCCCTTCGGGCACCAGCGCGTCCACCGCTTCGTCGGAAAGCAGCCGCACGTTCTCCGGCAGCACGTGCCAGCGCCCCTCGGGCCCCTGGCGCGCGATGCTGCGGATCAGATCCCAGTGCGCCTCGCCGAACCCGTGATGCTCCAGCACCCCGCGCAGGTCCGGCCCCAGCTCGCCCCAGGCCCGCCCCCGCGCCTCGGCCAGGTGGTTGGAGAGCATGATGGAGTACCCGGCTTTCAGGTTCTCAGTCCACCAGGTCATGCCCGAGGCCTTGAAGAACCAGTTCTGCCACCGTTGCATGGTGCCCGGCATGGAATCCTGGGCGTCCCAACGCATGGTCATGTCTTGGAGCATCCCGTCAATCATGGTGCCCAGGCTGCGCGCCAGGGCCCGCCGCTCCGGGGTCCGACGTCCCTTGAGCAGGGCCCCCACCCCGTCCAGATACGCCTCGAACAGGTTTTTCCCCGCCACCCGCGCGCTCATGGCGTAGGTGGCCAGGTCGTTGAACTGGCTGAGCAGCACCCCGCCCAGCTTGGCCATGCTCTGCACGGCGCGGATCCCGGCCCCGATGCGCGCGGCCGTGACGTTCTCCGGGATGAAGGTCTCGCCCGTCAGCTCGGCGAAGAGCTTGCGCACCTTGCCCCCCACCAGTCCCTGGCTCCATGCCCGGTTCAACCGCTCGATGCGCCGGGTCTTCTCCTTAGGGTTCAGGGTCGCATCCACCCGCACCGCCCGCTTGCGGTCCTCCATGACGGCCACCAGCATGGCCTCCGGGTTCGGCCCCAGCCGCTCCATGAGGGCGAGCTTACGGGCCGAGATGTCCAGATGAGACAAAACATTGGTCAACACGTTGCCCCGACCAAAGGCTCGATGATACGTCAGCGCCGCCTCAGCGTCCTTGAAATGCAGCACCCGGTGCTTGCCCTGGGAGCGCGCCAAGTTGCGCGGCCCCAGGAACTCCCCGCGCTGGGCCGGGCGGATGCTACGATCCCGGCCGGTGACGATATTCTGATAGACCTCCCCCAGGGCCTCGCGCACTTTGGCGTCGTCGAGCCCGGGCATGGTCCGCTCCCGATCCAACAGGGGCATAATGAACTCCACCCAGCGCTCCTCACCGACGCCCCGGGCCCGCATCTTCCCCACGTCGTGGCTTTGCGGGACCCAGCCCTCCAGCTTGTGGATGAAGGCCCCGGCCTCATTGAGCCGCACCCGGGCCCCTTCCGCCGCTCCGGCCAGTTTACCGGCGGCCCAGGCCGCGTCCGCGTTTCCGGTGCGCCCCGGGTTGCCGTCCTTGCGCAGCTCCATCATCTCGCGCACTACGTCGTCCACGAACGCCGGGTCCTGGGAGAGCAGCTCCACCACGTGGGGCCGCTCGGCCAGCCCGTTCATCAAATCCCCGGCCCAGCGGTCGCGGATGCCCGAAAGCGTGCGCGACACCGAGTCCCGCGCCCCCCGCACCCGCTTCTGGGAGCCGCCCAGCACCCCCATGACGGCCTCCACGGTGTCCACGCCCTGGGCCTCCATCCCGGCCAGCTGCGCCTCCACTTCGCGGCGCTTCAGGATGTTCAACGCCGCCTGCTTGCGCAGCAGCGCCGCGTTGATCCGCGCCTCCTCGGCCTGCCTGGAGGCGAATTCTGCCAGCTCCGCCTCGGCCCGGCCCAGGGTGCCCCGGGCGCTCATGCGGCGCTTCTCATGGGCCAGCATGTCCACCAGCTCCTCGGCGTCACGGCGGGAGAGCCCGGCCGTCTGGGCCCTGGTCACGCACTGCTCGTAGGCTTTCGGCTTGGCCATCAGTCCATCTCCTTGAGCACGCACTCCACGATGGAGAGCCCGGCATCCTCGAACCGCTCACTGCGCGCCTCGGCGTCGCGTGCGGCCCGCAGTTCCTCGGCCTCGTCCTCACGCAGCTCCCCGCGCGCCTCCAGCTCGTCCACCTCGGCCATGCGGTGCTCGTCCAGCACGGCGGACCCGGCGTCGGCTTCGGCATCGGCCCCGACGTTGGGCCCGGCCCCGGACTCCCCCGTCCCCTTCCCGCCGGGTCCCGCGGCGCGCCCCCCGACCTCCGGCGCTTCGCCGGTGCCCCAGTCAATTTTACGCTCAGCGGCGACATTCCGGTTCGCAAAAGGGAACGGAGCCGTCTTTTTAATGCTATTGGAGACGAAAATTCGATCCTCGCTGGGGAGCAATCTGACCATATGGACCACCACGTGGTCATCCCCACCCGGCATGACCCATGCCCACTCCGCGAAACCGAAGTCATCCGCAACAACAGTGTCGGACGGCTGATACTCGCGCATAATGCTGACCAGCTGCGCCACGTCCCTGGCCGCGGCCGGATAACTCCGTCCACGGACAACCCCACCATATCTCAGTTGACGGCCGTTGACTTCGACTTCCCCCCCCTCCAGGATGTCAAGCGGCTCCAGAATGTCGGCCACGCTGCCCCGCACCTCGGCCTCGGATCGGGCCGACAAATCCAATATACTCCCCGCCCACCGCTTAAACCAAAACGCGTCAGGATTGACTTTCCGTGTCGGCGGATCTATATTCTTTTCAGCCGTACCGCTTGCCCCTCGGGATAAAACGTCACCATGCGGCCGGGTCGAGGCTCCCGAGATGGTATCCGCGAGACCTTCACGACTGGTCTCGCGGGACGCAAGCAGGGCGGCTTTTTCTTTGGGCCACAGCTTCTTGGAATACGGATAGGGAGACCCTTCATTGGCCACGTGGGACGTGACCAGGTGAGGGCGTCCATCCGTCCCGGAAAACAGCCGGGCCACGTGGATGACCTTGTGCCCGTTCTCGCCGCGCACCACCCACGTCCAGTTCGCGCCGTCGCGCTTCACGGTCCGCTCCACGGGCATGAACTCCCGGACCACCCGGGGGAAGTCCATCATGTCCCGCCGCGTGACGGCCTTGCTCTTGGGCCCCGCCGCGCCTTCCCCGTGCTCGTAGATGATCTTGACCAGGCCGTAGTCCAACTCCCGCGCGACCTTGCCCTTGGCGATGCGCCCCGCCCCCTTGTCCACCACGATCTCGGCCCATTGCGGGTCCAGGGCCTCGGCCACGGCCGAGCGCAGCACGGCTTCGTTGTTGGCGGACGGGTTGAGTGGGGCGAACAGGGCGTCGTCGTAGAGCCGGCCGACCTGCGCCGTTTCCGCGAGCAGCCGCGCCCCTTCGGGCGTGCGCAGCACGGGGCCGACGTCCACGGGCCGCCCGTCGGCCAGGTCCTCCACGGCCTTGCCCAGGGCCCGCCCGGCCGTGCCCCGCTCGGGCATGGGCGTCTCGCTCCGCAGCTGGCGCAGGGCCCGACGCCGGGCCAACGCCCCCCCCAGCCAGCCGACGCCGCCGCCGATGAGCCCGCCAAAAAGCATATCGCCCGCCGCGTCCATCCACCCCACGTCCTCGCCCCGGGCCACCAGGTCCGGCAGCACCAGGGCGTCGGCCAGCAGCGCCCCCCCTGCACTCTCCAGCGCGCCGTGCAGCGCTCGGGCTCCCAGGCTGGCCCCCTTGGCCGACACGCCCAGGGGGATGAAATTCAACGGGTCGGGCAGCTGGCCGAGCAACTCGGCCCCGAACCCGAGCACGGATCGCCACCCCGTGGGCGATCCCGCAATGCTGGCGTCCCGGGCCCGCCGCTTGTCGTAGTCCTCCGCCAGGATGCGCGCCCGCACCCGGTTCATGCCCGGGGTGTACTCAATGCCGGGGCGATACCATTCCGAACGTCTCCAGGCCGAATCCGTCAGCCGGTCCGCCCCGGCGCGCCGGGCGGCCTCCGGGCCCATGCCCCATTCCACCGGAGCGGCGGGCACGGCCCGGTGGACGAGCTGAGCGGTCCAGGGATCGTCCCCTGCGTACTCCCGGATTTCAGCCTGGGCCGTCCGTTCGGCGTCCAGGGCCATGCGCGTGGTGGTGTAGTCGAACCCATGCGCCACCTTGGCCGCGAGGTATTCGCCCAGCGGCGTCACGCGCAGGGCGGCGTCGCTGGCCACGTCGCGCGGATTCTCGCGCTCCACGTCCGGAGTGTGCAGCAACATGACTACCTCCCCCCGCCGTGTCGGCTCACGTACCGAAAATACCGCCCGTCCTCCCCGGTGATGGCCCGGCCGGTGGTGGGATTGAGCAGCACGAACCCGTCGCCGTCCGGGGCGTTCACCCAGACCCCGCGTTCGGCGATGATCCGGGTGCGTTCCTCCCACTGCACGGGATCCATGCCCGGCTTCTGCCAGGCCAGGAACTCCCCGACCCGGGCGCGCTTCGCCTCCAGGGCCTCCTCCAGCCCGTCCGGGTCCGGGCACTCGGCCTTGGGCACGAACAGCGCCGCGTCGTCGCTCAGGATGACCTCGAAATGTCCGTCCAACGCCTTCCGGGCCGCGCCGGTGCTGCCGGTGAGGCGGGCCGCATTGGCGTAGGTCTGTTGCAGCTCGGCCCGCCAGGCCTGGTAGGCGGCGTTCCCGGGCTGCATGGCCGCCACCCGGGCCACGGCCCGCAGCACCTTGCTGCTCGGCATGTCCTGTTTGATCTCCATGTCGGTCAAATCGCTCTTGGGCAGATCCCCGGGCTTGGCCGTGGCGGCGGTGAGCAGCAGCCGGGCGTCCCGGTCCGCGCCCACATCCGCCCCCATGACGGCCTGGGCCAGCTGCACACCGGCCGAAACCTTCATCTCGGCCAGCGCCCGGCCCCGATGCACACCCAGGGCCTCCAGCTCGCCCAGCATGGCCAGCCGCCCGTCCGCGTCGGCCGCGTCCCATTGCGCGGCCAGCACCTGGGCCCGCTCCCGGGGCAGCACCCGCCCCGGCATCCCGGTCAGTTCCTCCTGGATCTCCAGGGATCGGTTCAGCAGCAGCCGGTCCCGCTCCGCCCCCTCGGCCTCGGCCAGCGGCCCCCCGGCCAGCTCCTTGGCGGCCAGGTTCAATCCGTAGGCCGCCGGGTCGGCGGCCAGCTCCTTGGCCCGCGCGACCAGGGCCTTCTGGGCCAGCTCATAGCGCTCCATGGCCTCGGCCGCCCCGTCCTGGGCCGTGGGCCGCAGCTCCTCCACCCGCGCGGCCTGTTCCCCCAGGCTCCGGTAGCCGCCGTCCTCGCCGCGCTCGCCCGCGAGCAGGAAGGCGTTCACCTCCCGGCCCATGGTGATGCGCTTGGCCATCTTCCCGGCCTGCTCGGCATACTCGGGCCCCAGGGCGGCATACTTCCCGAGCAGCCCGTCCAGGCCCTCGGGTTCCTTGCCCGTGGCGGCGGCGTATGCCTGGGCGTCGTCGATCTTGGCCCCGAGCACCACGGCCGCCTCGGCCGCCCGCCGCCGGGCCAGGCGCTCGGCCTCTTCCCGCTCGGCCCGCTCCCGGGCCTCCAGCACGCGGATTTCGCTCTCGATGCGGCCGCGCACCGCGTCGCCGGTCTCGGCCCCGAGCAGGGAAAGCCCGGTCTGCGGGTCCACCAGACTATTAAGCAAGGCCATGGCCCGGCGCGGATCCGCGTCGGCCGCGGCGTACAACGCGGCCTTGAGCGCCCGGTCCTGCCCCTTGCGGGCCAGCGTCTTGGCCTGCTCGGGCGCATAGGAGGCGGCCAGGTCGTCGCCGTTCTCGCGGATGCGCTCCAGCACGGCGGGCATGTCCTGCCAGTTCCCGGCCGCGAAGTCGGCCAGCCCGTCCTCGGCCGCCTGGACGCTCGCCGCCTTCTGCTCGGCCCGCTTGGTGTTCACGAAATCCAGGGCCCGCCCCACCCCGCGCTCCTCGCGCGCGGCCAGCTGGTCCAGGGCCGCCCCCAAGGCGTCACTGTTCCAGGCCAGGGAGCGCTCGACCTCGGCACGCTTCCGCTTGTAGAAGGCCCTGGACTCGTCGGCCACGGCGAAGCGGTCCTCCCCGGTGCGCCCGGCCCATCCGGCCTCGAATTCGGATTCTTCCGCCCCCAGGGCGGTGAAGGTCTCGCGCACCTGGGTGCGCGCCTGGTCCTGGATGCGCGCCTCTCCCGTGCGGGCCAGCGCCTGCCCCATCTGGCCCAGGGCCTCCCAGGGCCGGGCCGCATCGGCCGGATCCTGCATGGGCCCGACCTGCGCCCGAGGGGCGCGTCCTTCGTCCAGCGCCACGCCGCCCGTGCCTTGGCGGCCGTATCCGGTATACCCGCGTCCGTTAGCCATAATATCGGCTCCCCAGGGCCAGGGTGGACAGTCCGGAGAGCCATCCCGTCGTCCCGGCGCTCGACGCCCGGGAGCGCAGCAGGGAGGCCCCGGACCGGCTGGCCGCGGCCTCGGCCTGGCCGCCGTAGAGGATGTTCCGTTGCCGCGCGGCGGAGCCCGAGAGCAGCACGGCGGCGTTGCGGTCCTCCATGGCGTTGACCCCTTCCATGACGCGCAGCGGGCTGCCCGCGGCCTGGACTCCCGAGGCCCCCCACTGCGCCATGCGCCGTCCGCGGTCCTGCCGCTGCTGCTGGCGCAGCAGCTCCAGCTGCCGGGCGCTCTCGCGCTGCTCGCTCGCCTTGTCGCGCTGCGCCTTGTCCTCGGCATACAGGGCCTGCTGCTCGGCCAGCTTGGCGTTGGCTTGCAACGCCCCGGCGGACGCCCCGCCGCCAGCAACAGCGGAAAGGGCCGTGGCCCCCAGGCCCAGCGTCGTCAACGTCTGCCCCCAGGCGAATCCCCCGGCCGTCCCCAAAAGACCGCTCGTCGCCGCCGTCCCTGCGGCGGCGTCCGCAGCCACCCCGAACAACACGCTGCTCATGCGCCCTCCGAAATGCGTGCGTAGATGAATCGATCCAAGCCGTTGTGTCCGCAGCGGCGCAGCAGCCCCTCGCAGCGGAACCCCAGCCGCCGGATGAACCGCCGGGCCCGCTCGTGGCCTACCAGGATCAGGGTCTGTATCCGCGTCAGTCCCCGCGCCTCGGCCTCGGCCAACACCGTGCGCGCCAGCCGGTGCACGGCCAGGGGGTACATCGGCACCAGGGCCGACGGCAGGATCCACGCGTCCCCGGTCCGCGTCCCCGGGATGGCGACCACGCCCCCGGCCCCCACGACGCGCGCCCGCCCGTCCGGCTCCAGGCGCTCCACGGTGCGGGCCAGCCCGCCCTCCGCCCCCCAGGCCCCGCCCCAGGCGAAGTAGCGGCCCAGGGCCGCCATGTCCGCCCCGGCCAGGTCCCGGGCGTCCGGGCCGTCCGGGTCCAGGGCGATCTCCAGGGCGTCGGTGGGCAGGAAGGGCCGGATGATGGTTCGGCGGACGCCGGTTTTGCAGTCGAGTTGAGAATGCACCCGTCCCCCTATTCGTTGACGATGATGGTGGGCACGATCATCAGGACCGTCATGGGGAGCGGCTGCTCCTGCTTCACGATGATCCGCCCGCCCGAGTCCCACCCGCCCCCGAAGTCCACCCGCTTGTCGCCGCTGCGCGCCGGAACGGGCTCGTCCATGGGGTCGGTGGGCAGCCGGGAGACCACGGTCTCCAGCGACGCCTCGCTCTTGCCCACCAGGCCGCCCACGGTCTGGTAGAAGCGCACGTTCACCTGGGTCACCAATTTGCGCTTGCTCTGCGCGGTGCCCCGGGGGCTCCCGGCCTCCAGGGGCATGGGCTCCAGGGTGCTTGTGTAGGGCAGCCCCACGTGGATCCGCCTGGCCGGGCGCGCCAGGTCCAGGGTTCCGTCGGCCTGCACCACGGCGTCGGGGTGCGTGCTCCCGTCGGCCAGCACGGCCACCGTGGCCCCGGCCAGGTGCCCCAGCCCGTCCACGTAGGTGGTGTCCTCCTCCAGGTCGAAGCTCACGCCCGCGTCCACAAAGAAGGCGTCGCGCACCTCCCCGTTGAACGGCTCCTCCAGATATTCGATGAACCGTTTCTCCTCCCCGGCGATGGTGCGGCGCACCACCATCCAGGGGATGTCCCGGCCCGTGGCGGCGTCGAAGACGCAGGCCACGGACTCCACCGCCCCGTCGGTGACGATGCGGCTCCAGGCCACCACCTCCTGGCTGCGCATGAAGGTGCAGGCGGCCAGTTGTCCATCTTTTCGCACGGCGAGCAAGGTGCAGTCCGGAGCCTGGGCGAAATCCATCTCGATGACTCCGTCACCGGTGATGTGCTCGGCCAGCAAGGTCATATCCGTGCTAGGATATGAATCGGTTTCGAAACTGTAGGCCATCTCCAGGATTTTCTTCTCGGCACGCTGGACATACAAGACCGACTCTTCGGCCAATACGGGCCTAACCGGGGCGCTTCCCCAAGCGGAAGCCATTCTAGCCCGCACATTCCCGGGGGTCAGCACCTCTCCTCCCGCACCGCCCACCAACCAGGTGCCACCACCCGTGCCGACAAAAATATTGTCTCCGCGTTGTATCATCCATTCGATAGCGTTGAGTTGCCGGGCCGAGAGGGTCACCTCCAGGGATTCGTTGTCCGTGGGCTCCACGTCCTCCGGGCTTACCCGGAAATCAAAGTAGCTACCGACGGCCGATCCGAATATCTTACTGGGGTCATTTACAGATCCGCCGACATCTAACCTTTCGTCTCCAAAACACGACGCCTTCGGCCAGTCCCCCTCATTCTCAAAGGGGTTGCGTGCCTCCAGCACCACGCTGGACTCGTCCGGCTCGGCGTCGCCCGTATCCACGTAGGACGTGCCGGAGCTGCGGCCCTGGAAGGCCCACAGGCCGTTCTTCTCCTTGTAGACGTAGTGATACTCCAGCCCGTCGTCGGTCCAGGAGATGGTGTTGTAGTAGCTGGCGTTGTCCCCCAGGTCTTCCGGGGCGGAACACTGCACGGGATCCGAGGCCAGGCTCTCGTCCAGCTCGCCCTGGCCCGTGACCCGGTACTTGTGCACCGTGGATCCGGACGTGTTGGCCACGGCGCTCACCCCGGTGGGCGTGGGCGTCACCGGGGCGAAGGTGATGGTGCTGAGCGTCCAGGCCGTGTGCCCGGTGCGGGTGAGCACGCGCGGGGCGTAGCCCCGATGGGTGAGGTAGAGCTTGTCCGCGGACTGGGCGTATCCCAGCCCGGCCAGGTCGGCCTCGGCGTAGGGCGTCTCGATCTCGTAGGGCTCGGTCCCCTCGTCGGCCAGGATGATGCCGTAGTCGGTGAACACGCGCATGAACCCGTCGCCGAACTCCAGGACGTAGGTCTCCTCCGCGTTGAACTCGAAGGGGACCAGGCGGCTCTTCTTGCCGTGGTCCTTGGCCTCGGCCGCGAAGCGCAGCCCGCTGCGCCGGGTGGCCCCGCCGTGGGGCCAGACCAGGAAGTTCTCCAGGACCGCGCAGCCGGAAAAGTATTTGGCCAGGTCCACCCGGCCCGCGAGCCGGGGGGAAAGCTCCCCGCCGGTGAAGCTGGTGATGGCCGGGGTGACGCTCATGCGCCCCCCAGCTTGGCGGCCAGCCAGGTGCCCGTGGCCTGGGCCTCCTGCGTCCGCCCGCCCTCCCGGGCGTTGATGCCCCGGGCCTCCCGCAGCTGGGCCTCGTACTCGGCCCACTTGGCCTGGGCCATGGTCCCCGAGGCCGTGACGGGATAGGCCAGGGCGGCGGCCAGGCGGGCCGCCAGCACTGCGCCCAGAGTGGCGTCGTACTTTTGGGGGTCGGTCTCCCGACGCACATACGCGATGTAGATGGGGGCCTCGGCGTCGCACAGGAGCGCCCGGCCCTGGACCTCCCACTCCCGCACCGGCCCGCCCTGGGCGTCGGCCACCTCCCACACCCGCAGCAGGTCAGCGGGCAGGGGGTACCTGTGGGCCCATTTCCAGACCGGGGCGGTCGCGCCAGCGGCCAGCTCGGCCATGCTCATGCAGCAGCTCCAGGAGTGCTTGCGCAGCACCTCGTCGCGCAGGCGCGGCCAAAGCTGATTGCAGCGCCGGGCGTTGGCGCTGCCGTCGTCCAGGCTGGCCACGACGTCCGCCCCCAGGTCCAGCAGGGCGGCGTTACAGATGCTCACCACGCTTTCGGCCATGTCGCCTCCTTGCCGCCGTGCAGCAGACGCACGATCCAGGTTCCGTCCGGGGCCGTGGTGCCCACCCGGCCGCGCAGCAGCCGGGCGTGCGCCTCCCATCCGGCGCGCAGCGGGGCGTATCCGCCCTCCAGGCGCACCCCGGCCACGATGACCGGCCCGTACCCCATGGCCAGGGCGATGCACACGGCCAGCAGGGCCGACCCGCCCCGGCCATCCGGGATGGGCCACAGCCGGTCCACGCCCGGGCAGGCGTGGTCCGCGCAGGTCATGGGCCGCGTCCCCGGGATCCGCTCCGCCCGCGCAAAGAAGTCCTCGGGATGCAGGCTCACCCACCAGTCGCAGTGCACCCCGTGGTCCCGCCCGAAGCCGTTGACCCCGAGGACCGCGCCGCGCGGGGCCAGGGCCCGGGCCGCCAGGAACTCGGCCACGAAGTCCGGCCCGGTCCCGGCCACGATGGCCGGGCCGGTCCCGGCGTCCGGGGGCGGGGGGGCGAAGCCCGCCACCCCCACCCCGTTCAGCCGCCCCGCGATGCGGGCCGCCCCGTACCTGCGCTCGCCGCCGGTCATGGGCTAGGCCAGCGCGGTCTCGGCCAGGAACACCACGCCGGTGGATACCTTGGAGACCACGTAGCACGTGGTCCCCATGGTCCCGCCCACGTCGTGGACCACCCGGATCAGGTCCCCGGTGCTGAGGTTGAAGTGCCCCACGCCGTCGTTGAAGTAGCCGGCGGTGGCCACGGCGGCCTTGGCGTCGGCGGTCTTGTACAGGAACAGCTGCTGCCCGGGGACGCCCCCCATGAGGCGCAGGCTCTGATAGTCGTAGCTCATGATGTCGCTCCTTGGTTTTCGGCCCCCCGCGCGGGGCTAGTCGGCGATCTCGGCGTCGTCGTCGCAGGCGATGCCCACCACGCCGTCGGAGTCGATGAGCACGGCCCCGGCGCTCATGCAGTGGTCCACCAGATGGGAGGCGTGGTCGGGCACCCAGTCGATGTGCGCCTTGATCTCCACCCCCTCGGCCAGGCCCAGGGCGGACTTGTGGTACAGGTAGCAGGTGCGGTTCCCCCCGCTCAGGGGCAGGCTGTTGTGCATGATCCACACGAAGCCCAGCCAGCGACGGGACTCCGTGCCCTTGAGCCAGGCGAACTCCTCGCCCACGTAGTCCGAACTCTTGAACTCCTTGAGGTTCAGCAGCTCGTTCCACTGGTTGGGCCCCACCACGGCGAAGCGCTGCCCGTCGTCGGGCACCTCGGCCTCGTTGAGGGCCTTGAAGGCGGCCAGGACCTTGGCCTTGGTCAGGCCCGAGCCGTCCACGGCGATGGTCTGCGCGGCCCCGGCCATCTTGGCGATGAGCATCTCGTCGGCCTTGCGGCCCACGGCGTTGGCACCGGTCTGGGCCGCCACCTGGATCTCGTCCACGCTGGTCTTGATGCGGTCCAGCTCGTCCACGTAGTCGGCGGCGTACCAGTCCTCCAGCGTGGCCTTGACGGTGCTCTTGCCCGCGTTCATGAGCGGCACCTTGCCGTCGCGGGTCTTCTTGCCAGCGGAGCCCTTGCCCGCCTTCTGGAACACGTAGTCGGCCGCGTTCACGCCGGTGACCAGGCGCACGGTCTTGCGCAGCTTGCTGCCCCGGGCCTGGTAGGCCAGGTGCACCTGGCTGGTGTACTCGGTGATGAAATGCTGGGAAATCTCGATGGACATGACTTACGCTCCTTGTCGGTTGGGGAGTCCCGGACTACCCGGTCACCCGCTTGCACATCTCGCGCACCTCGGCCACGTAGGCCGGGTCGCGCCGGTCCGGGTCCGCGTAGCGCGGATCCTCCATGGCCTTCTCGATGGCCGCCCGGGTCACCGGCCCGCCCGGGCCGGGCGGGGTGCCGCCGTCCTTGAGCTTGCCCTCGGTTACCAGGGGGGCCACCTTGGCCAGGGCGGCGATGACGTGGCGGTCGTTGCCCGCGGCGCCCAGGGCGGCGATGAACTCCTTGCCCCCCAGGGCCATGGCGGCCGCGTTGGCCGCGTCCAGGAGCTGGGCGGTGCCCGCGCCGTGGAGTTTGCGCAGCTCGGCCACCTCGTCGGCCTGGAAGGCGCGCTGCTCGGCCAGCACCTGCGCCTCGCCCTTGGCCCCGTTGGTCAGGGCGAAGTCCATGACCCCCCGGTACTGCGCCTGGCTCAGGCCCAGCTCGTGGGCGCGCTGTTTCCAGGCCGTGTCCACCTCGTCCCCCAGGGTCACCCCCTCGGGCACCTCGTAGCCCTCGGCCAGGGCGTAGCCGTCGGGCGCGTCCGGACGGCCCAGGGCCTTGTAGAAGGCCGCCCGGTCCTCGTCCGTGGCGTCCTCGCCCGGGATCCGCACCATGCCCTCGGCCGCCGTGTCGGCCCGCTCCAGCAGCCCGACCAGGGCCGCGTCCTGGTCCGCGAAGCCCTTGAGGGCCTCGTGCCGCGCCTCGGGCAGGGCCGCGTACCAGGGCGCGTCCCCGTCCGCTCCGGCGGCGGTATCCGCGCCGTCCGCGCCGGTCTCCGTGCCCAGGGCGGCCCCGCCGCCCTCCAGCAGGCTCACGTCGCCCCCGCCGCCGGTGGTGTCGGTCCCGGCCGCGCCGTTGCTGATCTCGTCACTCATGGCCGTCCTCCTCGGTGTTGTGGCCCCGCTCCGAATCCGGGGCCGTCATGTACCGGATGTGCAGCACCAGGCTGCGCCGTCCCTCATTGAACGCGGTGCGCTGCGGGTCGGGATGCAGCGTGCTCCCCCACATGAAGCCCCGCCGCTCCAGGTCCTCCAGCACCGTCCGCCCGTCCTCGCTCTCGAAAGTCCTCCGGTAGGCCGCGTGCAGCCGCGCCTTCGCCTCGTCCCGCAGCCTCCGTTCCTCGTCCGCCTCCCGCCTCGACTCGTGGAAATCGTGGGGCATCACGCGCCTCCCCGGGCCCCGGGCAGCAGCCCGGCCTTCCCGGCGTCGGCCGCCGCCCCGGCCAGCTCCCGGGCCTCGGCCAGGGCCCTGTCGCCCGCCGCCGCCTGCTGTCGCCCCTCGCGTCCCTTGGCCACCTCGTCCTCGGCGCGCAGGTACTCGGGCGGGGTGCCCACGGCCTCGTTCACGCCGCGCGTCACCTTGTCGGTGTCGTAGTTGTCCATCACCCCGAAGGGATCGTCCTTGCCGATGAACGGGGCCAGCAGCTCCACGGCCATGGCCACGGCGCGGGCCGACTCCTGGCGCTGGGCCCGGGCCAGGGGGCTGGTGTAGTGCAGCTCCACGTCGTCCAGGCTCACGCCGTTCGGGGGCTCGGGCAGCTCCCCGGCCCGCCGGGCGATGCCCCAGACCCGGCGCAGCAGGGGCCCCAGGAACTCGGCCTGGGCCCGGGCCAGCATCCCGCCCAGGGCGGTCATCTTGCGGCCATCCTCCACCAGCACCTGCGTGGCCGTCTTGGCCGGGGACTCGCCGGTGTCGAAGGCGTCCACGAAGAGCATGGCGCGGATGGCCTGGCGCTTCTGCTCCATCATGGCCTCCACCGCGCGCAGATCCACGGCCACGGGCAGGGGCTCGATGCGATCCGAGCTGCCGGAGCGGTAGTAGCTCAGTCCGCCCGGGCCGGTGCGCACCGGGCCGAGGAAATCGTCGTCCGGCACCATGAGCGGCGGGTCGGCCATCTTCTCCCCGGCCAGCAGGGCCGTGCGGCCCATGGCGTTGAGCACCCGCACGTCCGCCAGGGCCGAGAGCCCCGGCCCCCGCCCCCACACCTCGCGCGGGATCTTGGCCCAACGCGGCAGCATGTAGGGCAGCTCCAGGAAGCCCGACTCCTCCAGCACCGTGCGCGGCTCGGGCAGCAGGTAGACGCTGGCGAAGGGGAAGTCCCCGGCGCCCAGCCCGGCGCCCGGGTTCCGGTCGCGCCGGGGGAACACCGCGTGCACCACCCGCACCACGGCGTGGGGCTCCCGGGCGGCCTTCTCGCGCAGCTCGCGCGGACAGCTGTGCGGCCACTCGGCCACCACCTCCACCGCGTCCATCTCCACGCGGCGGAACACGGTGTCCACCTCGCCCCGCCAGTTCTCGGCGGCGTAGACCTCGGCCAGCGGCCGGGCCGTGAACCGCACCACGCTCTTCGGGTCGGCCTCCACGTAGAAGGGGGCCGTGCCGAACAGGGGCCAGTCCAGGTAGAATTCGCAGACCCCGGTCTGGAATCCGGTGCGATCGGAGGCGAACCAGTTTCCCAGCCCCTCCACGCACTCGGCCAGCCAGCCCTTGACCCGGGAATCGTCGTTGCGCCGCTGGTCCTTGTGCCGGGCGCCGAACCATTCCTGGTTGGGGTTGGTCAAGAGGGCTCCCAGGTTCCCGCCCAGCCGAAGCAGACACTCCCCGGGCGTGGAGTCGTAGATGCGATCGTCCCCGGCCCGGCCCGGCGAACGCTCGCCCCGGAACTGCCCGGCCTTGCGCGGCATGAAGTAGTCGGCCAGGTCCGCCCAGACCGGTTCCCAGGGGGCGCGCAACGCCTCCAGGCTCTTGAGCCTGGCCTCCACGAACTCCCCCAGCTCGGCCGAGGTCTTCGGGGCGGTCTTCGGGATGGTGTTCGGTTCCGCCATGCTACTGCCCCAGCTTGTTCTTGAGCCCGGCCGCCGCCGTGGTCGCCGAGGTCCCCAGGCCCGAGGATCCCGTGGCCACGGTGCTGGCCACCCCGGCCCGGCGCAGGGCGCCGCGCGTGCGGGCCGCGTTTTCCCGGCTCTGCGTCTTCTGGGCCTCGTCCTTGCGCTTCCGCTCGGCCTCGTCGGCCGCGCGCTGCGCCGCCAGCTCGGCCGCCGTGGGCCCGCTGGGCATCTTGGGCCCCCCGCCGAAGAGTCCGCTCACCGCGCCGCTCATGCTCCGCCTCCTACTTCCACAGGTTGGCCAGACTCCGCTCCTGCCGCCCGTCGCGGCGGGGGAACGGATTGAAGTTCACTTCGCTGCGTTCCTGCCTCGGCCCCTTGCGCTCCGGCCGGTAGCCCACGGCCAGCATGCGGAACGCATCCGAGCCGTGCGAGGTCCAGTCATGCTTGGGCCGGGTCTTGTAGCAGGCGTTGATCTCGTCCCACTCGCGCTGGTAGCTCCACAGGGATTCCAGCCCCTGGCCGCACCGCTCCTGGTCGAACCAGGCCGCCTCGATGACGTGCCGCACCGCCTCGATGCCGTCCTCGATGGACAGGCTGGGGGCCACGTCGAAGCGGACGCCCAGGGCGCGCGCCGCGTCCAGGCGGCTCGTGCCGTTCCCGCCCCACTCCCGGACCTTGATGTCGTGGGGGGCGATGTGGCGGCCGTAGTGGTAGCCCTTCTGGCGCAGCACGCTCACGTAGTGCGCCAGCCCCTCGCCCGAGGCCTCGTAGTAGTCCACGACGCGGTATTCGCCCGTGGGGCCGCTCGGCAGGTGCTGGAAGAACCAGATGGCCGTACTGTCGTCCACGCCCAGGTCCCAGGCCGTGTTCACCAGCAGGGTGGGCTCCACGGCCACGCGCCCGATGCGCCCCTGGTCCTTGGCCCGCTGGAGCAGCTGGCCGTAGTACGAGCCCTTGGCGATCTTGACCGGCTCGCCCTCCCAGATGTGGCGGTACTTGTCCGGGTCGGTGGCCTTGCAGTGCTCCATTTCCTGCCGGAGCACGTCGGGAAACCAGGGGTTGTCCTGCCACCCGACCCGGACCACCAGGGAGCCCGGCGGCGGCGCGTTGATGACGAACTTGCGGTACAGCACGCCGGTGACGCGCTCCGGGTTGAAACTCGCCCAGATCTCGGAATCCTGCTTGCGGATGGTGGGCGTCAGCAGGTCCCATGACCGCTCGGAAATGCTCTCCGCCTCTTCGATCCAGGCCCCGTCGTAGTCCTCGAAGCTCTTGATCTTCTCCGGGTCGATCCGCAGGCCGGTGAAGGTGAAGAGGCTGTTGGTGTCCGGGTTGCGGATCTCGGTGTCCGTGGACACGAACCGGGACCGCAGGCCCAGGCGTTCGATCTCGTCGTCCAGGAGCTGCTTGACGGACTGCTTGATGCTGGTCTGCACCTCGCGGCAGCACAGCCAGCGCAGGCGCTTCTCCGCGGCCCGCAGCAGGAGCACGCGGGCGAAGGTGCGGCTCTTCGCTCCGCCGCGCCCGCCGTAGAAGATCTTGTAGCGGTGGGGCTCCCACAGCCCCAGGAACTTCTCCGGGGTCTGCACGTCAAACATCGTCCGCCCCCTCCGCCTCCCGCACCTGCCCGGGACG
>JBFWIY010000006.1:8292-18117 GCA_050255855.1 Desulfovibrionaceae bacterium | reverse complement strand
CGCGGCGCGACCCCGCGGCCGCCGGGCGCGCCTTCCTGTGGATCGCCTGGGTCTCGGCCTTCGGGCTGCTCTCCCTGCTCTCGGGCAAGGTGTTCATCTACGTGCTGCCCCTGCTCGCCCCCCTGGCCGCGCTCACCGCCGCCGGACTGGCCGGGCTGGACCGGACGGAAGCGGCGGACGAGGAGGACCCGGCGGACGCGGCGGAGCGGGCCGCGCGCCGGGCCCGGACCTTCACCGGCGCGGCCGGGTGCTGGGCCCTGCTCGGCCTGGCCGTCCTGGCCCTGCCCTGGCTGCTGCCCTTCCCGGCCGAGCCGCGCGGGCTGTGGATCACCGGCCCGGCGCTGCTCCTGGCGGCGCTCCTGGTCTACGCCCTGCGCCGCGCCCCGGCCCGGGGCGTCCTGCTGCTCATGGCCCTGGCCATGACCGCCTGGATCCAGCCCGCCGCGGGCCTCACCGCGGCCAGCCTGGACCCGCAGCTCTCCCCCCGCCGCCAGGCCGAGCTCCTGGGCGAGTACGCCCGCCAGGGCTACACCCCGGTGGCCTACGACATCTACTCCGGCATCTACACCTACTATGCGGGCACGGACATCCTGGAGCTGCCCGGCAACCTGAACGTTTTGGAACAGACCCTGCATAGCCATCCGCGCGTGGCTCTGGCCATGAAGAAAAAGCACTTCATGGCCTGGGAGGGACGGCCCACCGACCTGCACGTGGTGGACGAACAGTGGATCGCGGACCAGCCCTACCTGCTCCTGCTGCAAGACAACGCCTCGGACCCCGCCGCGCCCGAGCCGACGAGCCCGGCCGACCCGCCGACGGAACCCTGAATTCCGCGCGGACCGCGCCGAAGGAGAACCGCGGATGCCCTGCCCGCTCCCCGTTCCACGGCGCCACGCGCTCCAGCGCATCGCCATCCTGCTGCTCGTGCTCGCCCCGGCATTTTTGGCCGGATGCGCCGTGGTGGCCCCCACCATGCAGGTGGTGGGCGCGGCCAAGACCGGCTACGACATCCACGAAATCGCCCGCCCCAAGGACCGGGTGGACTCCGCCGCGGCCGAACAGCGCGGCGACGACTATCTCCGCCTCAAGGTCGAACACGACCTGCACCGTCAGGGACTTGACGATGCGGTGTCGGTCTACGCCCTGGACGGCCACATCTGGGTGGTGGGACTGTTCGAGCACCCGGACCAGGCCCGGCCGGTGATCGCGGCCGTGCACGACGAGCCCGGGGCCCGGGAGATCACGGCCTGCTTCTACCTGGTGGACCGCAACCGCCCGGTGGACGAGGCCGCCGACCGCGCCACGGCCCTGCGCCTGCGCGAGCGCATCCTGAACCAGCGGGCCCTGTCCGGCGCGGCCCTGCGCATCCACGTGGTGCAGCAGCGCGCCCTGCTCATGGGCCAGGTCCGGGACGACCGGCAAAAGGCCCGGATCCTGGCCGCCGCCCGGCAGACCCCGGACGTGCTGGCCGTGGCGGACTACCTGGAGGTCCGCTAGCCGCGCCCGGACCGGCGAACGCCGAACAAGACGGCCCGCCCCGGACAACCGGAGCGGGCCGTTTTTTTGCCGAAGGCGGCGGGCTCAGCAGCCGCAGGCGAAGATGCGGTCGATGACCTCCAGCACCTTGAGGCCGTCGCGGCCGGTGATGGGCATGGGCCGCCCCTCGCGCAGGGCCCCCAGGAAGTCCGTGAGCTCGGCCTTCACCGGCTCGCGCCAGACCAGGGGCCATTCGCGCACCGAATAGCTCTTGTCGTAGGTGCTGAAGCTCGAATACTCCCGCACCTCCTGGGTGATGAGGTTGGCCTCGATGTACTTGCTCTGGCAGGCCACGTGGATCTTGCGCGACTTGTACGGGGTGATCCAGTTGGTGCTCACGTTGGCCAGCACCCCGCTCTCCATCTGGGCGGTGATGAGGGCGGTGTCCTCGTGCTTGCCGATGTTGGTGGAGCTCACGGCGTAGACGTTGCGGAACTCGCTGCCCGTGATGTGGCGGATGAGGTCGATGTCGTGGGACCCGAGGTCCTTGATGACCCCCACGTCCTGGATGCGGGGCGGATACGGGCCCACGCGCTCGATGCTGATGCTCACGGCGTCGCCGTTCACCAGCTCCTTCACGCGCTGCACCGCCGGGTTGTAGCGCTCGATGTGCCCCACCATCAGGGGCACGCCGCGCTTCTCGGCGGTCTCCACCAGCTCGCGGCCCTGCTCCACCGTGGCGGCCAGGGGCTTCTCGATGAGCAGGGCCACGCCCTTGTCGATGACGGCCAGGCCCGTGTCGTGGTGCAGGCTGGTGGGCACGCAGACGCTCACCGCGTCCAGGGGCTGGGCCAGCAGGTCCTCCAGGCGCTCGTAGGTGGCCACGCCGAAACGCTTGGCGGCGTCCTCCCGGGCGGCCGGGTCGATGTCCACCACCCCGACCACCTCCACCTGCGCCATCTCGGTGTAGTTGCGCAGGTGCACCTTGCCCATCCATCCCAGTCCGATGACGGCCACTCGCTGCATAGGTCCGTTCCTTGGTTGTGCGATGATTCCGGCCCGGCCCGCCGCACCGGGCCCGAGGGGTCCGGCCGGGAGGCCAAGGCGGTTTTTTACCCGCTCGGGCCGGGCTTGGCAACCCGGGGCCGGAGGCCTCCCCCGGGGAGGATCGCCGGGCGGGCGGCGGCCCCCCCCTTGCCTGCGGCCGGGAAAGTCCTTAGGCATAGGGCTCCCATGAGCGAAGCGCCACACGACACCATCTGGATCAGCGCGGGCGAGGCCTCGGGCGACATGCACGGGGCCCGGCTGGCGCGCGAGCTCGTGGCCCGGCGGCCCGGCCTGCGTTGCGTGGGCATGGGCGGCCCGGCCATGGCCGCCGCGGGGGTGGACCTGCGCCAGGACATGGAGGCCATCAGCGGCGTGGGCTTCACCGAGGTCCTGGCCCTGGTGCCCCGGGCCCTGCGCATCCTGGCCGAGACCCGGCGCGCCCTGGCCGAGCTGCGGCCCCGGGCCGTGGTGGTCATCGACTGCCCGGAGTTCAACTTCCGCCTGGCCAAGGCCGCCCACGGCCTGGGCATCCCGGTCTACTACTACGTCTGCCCGCAGATCTGGGCCTGGCGGCGCGGCCGCACCAGGCTGCTGGAGCGCTATTTCCGCGAGGCCCTGTGCGTGTTTCCCTTTGAGCAGGCCTTCTACGAGGGCCGCGGGGTCGCGGCGCGCTACGTGGGCAATCCGCTGCTGGACGAGCTGCCCCTGGACGAGCTGGACGCCATGGCCCCGGACCCGGAGCGCGTGGGCCTGCTGCCCGGCTCGCGCCGCAAGGAGATCGCGCAGCTCATGCCCGAGTTCGCCGGGGCGGCCCGGCGCGTGGCCGAGGCCCGGCCCGGCGTGAAGTTCACCCTGTTCCCGGCCCCCAACGTGGACCCGGCCCGGCTCCTGGCCCACTGGCCCGCCGGGCTGGACGTGACCCTGGCCGACCCGGCCCGGCGCTACCAGGCCATGCGCTCCTGCGGCCTGCTGCTCCTGGCCTCGGGCACCGTGGCCCTGGAGGCGGCCCTGGCCGGGACCCCGGCCCTGGTGGCCTACCGCCTCTCGGCCCTGACCTACCGGCTCACCCGGCTGGTGGTGCGGGTGCGCTTCGCCAGCCTGCCCAACCTCATCCTGGACCGGGAGATCTTTCCCGAACGCTTCCAGGCCGAGGCCACGGCCGAGCCCCTGGCCCGGGCGGTGCTGGACTGGCTCACGCACCCGGAAAAACCCGCCGCGGTGCGCGCCGAGCTGGCCCGCCTGCGCCAGGTCATGGGCGGTCCCGGGGCGGCCGGACGCGCGGCCGAGCTCATCCTGGAGGACGCCCGGGCCTGACCCGGCCCGCGCGCGGAGGCCCCATGCGCGACGACGTGCGCTCCTACGGCGATTTCTACCGCCTGCCCCGGGCGGCCTTCGAGCGGATCAAGGACCACCTTCCCTACCCGCAGGTGGACTACCGCGACGGCGTCCTGCGCGTGGACCACGAGGGCCAGTACATCGACATCGAGGATTTTCTCAAGGAGATCGCCGGGCTGCTGGAGCCGGACGGCTGGGGCAAGGTGGACTTCATCGACCACC
Source organism: Desulfovibrionaceae bacterium (assembly GCA_050255855.1). Lineage (GTDB taxonomy): Bacteria > Desulfobacterota > Desulfovibrionia > Desulfovibrionales > Desulfovibrionaceae. The sequence continues at coordinate 14,037 of JBFWIY010000006.1, read as the reverse complement.
TGGACCAGAAGCTGACCCGCTACGAGATCCGCGACGGGAAGATCACCTCCCGCACCCTGGACTTCAACCAGGCCACGGGCTCGCCCCTGGGCGGCCTGAGCCGCATCGACTAGCGGCCGGTCAGGCCAGGGGCCGGACGCGCAGGGCCCGGGGGGCCTTGCCCTCGGCGTCGAGCTCGAAACTCACCCGCTCGCCCACGGTCAGGGTGCGGAAACCGTCGCGCTCGATCTCGTCGTACTGCACGAGCACGTCCCGGCCGTCCGCGGCCTGGAGAAAGCCGAAGCCCTTCTGCTCGTTGAACCAGGTCACCGTCCCTTCCACGCGCGCCACCAAGGACCTCCCGCGCCGCCGGACTGGCCCGGAGCGCCGGGGAACGGTCCCCCGGCCCCGGACGGGACGACGCGGCCCCAGCCTAGACCGAACGGCGCGGCAATGCAACGCGCCCGGGCGGCCCGGGACGCCGAAACCAGACCGCCGCCGGTTCGGGCGGCGGCGGGCGGCGGGAGGATGGGGGCGATCAGCGCATGCGGTAGGTGATGCGGCCGCGGGTCAGGTCGTAGGGCGAGAGTTCGACCTTGACCTTGTCGCCGGGCAGGATACGGATGTAATGTTTGCGCATCTTGCCGGAAATGTGGCCCAGGACACTGATTCCATTCTCCAACTCCACGCGGAACATGGCGTTGGGCAGCGCCTCCTGGATGACGCCTTCGACCTCGATCGCTTCTTCTTTGGCCATCGGAAACTCCCTCCCTCCCGAAGAGGCGTTGCCAGAAAGGTCGGACCTCATTACACCGTTCCCGACAAAGAGGCAACCGCCCGTTTCGCCTCCCGAACGAAGCGGCGCACCTTTTCCGGGTCCTTGCGGCCCGCGGCGTCCTCCAGGCCGGTATGGGCGTCCACCCCGGCCGGTCCCACCGCGGCCACGGCTGCGCCCACGTTGTCCGGAGTGAGTCCCCCCGCCAGGATCACCGGCCGCGGACTGAGCCCCACCAGACGGCGGCTCACGGCCCAGTCGTGGGTCAGGCCCGTGGCCCCGCTGGCCCCGGTGGCCGGGTCGAAGGTGTCGGTGAGAAAGGCGTCCGCCACCGGGGCGAAGGCCTGCACCGCCGCGGCCAGCCCGGCTTCGTCCCCCGCCTCGCCCCCGGCCCCGCGCCCCACCACCAGGCTCTTGATGATCCCCAGTTCCGGCGCGGCCCGGCGCACCGCGGCCAGGGCCTCGGCCGTGGCCGCGCCGTGGGACTGCACCACGTCCGCCCCCACGGCCCGGGCCAGGGCCAGGATGCCCTCGGTCCCGGTCAGGTAGGTGATGAGCACCACCGCCACCGGCCGCGCCGCGCTCCGGTTCCAGGCCCCCAGAGCCCGGGTGATCTCCCGGGCCTGGGCCAGGGTCACGTCCTCGGCATGGAAGTCGAGCCCCAGCGGGATGCCCACGTGGGTCGCCCCGGCCTCGGCCAGCATGATCGCCTCGGCCGCGTCAAGCACCCCGGCCGCCTGGATGCAGAATCCCTGTCGCCACATACCTGTCACCCGAGCCCCCTGGATTTTTACGCCCCGCCGGTGTAGGCCCAAGACAAAGGTTCCTCTCCCAGCGCCCGGAGGCTCCCGTGCCCGATTTCGCCTGCAAGAACCCCGAAGACATCGTCCGCGACATCCTCAAGATCCTGGAGGAGCTGAACCACCTCAAGGACGTGGACACCATCCTGGACAAGGTGCTCCAGGAGGCCCGCAACATGACCGGGGCGGACGCCGGGTCCATCTTCCTGGTGCACGACGGCGCCCTGCGCTTTTCCTACGTGCACAACGACACCCTGTTCGGCCGCAACGGCGTGAACAAGGCCCTGTACGACGATTTCGCCGTGCCCATCAACCCACAATCCATCGTGGGATATGCCTTTCTCTCCGGCGAGACCCTGAACATCGAGGACGCCTACCGGCTGCCACCGGAGCTGCCCTACGCCTTCAACCGCTCCTTTGACGAGACCTCGGGCTACCGCACCCGCAGCATCCTGACCATCCCGCTCAAGACCCTGCGCGAGGAAAAGGTCGGGGTCATGCAGCTCATCAACGCCCAGGACCGGGAGCACGGGTGCACCCGGCCCTTCTGCGCCGCGGACGTCCAGTACGCCCCGCTCTTCGCCAACCACGCCTCGGTGGCCATCGAACGAGGCACCATGACCCGCGAACTCATCCTGCGCATGATGAAGATGGCCGAGATGCGCGACCCCACGGAGACCGGGGCCCACGTCCAGCGCGTGGGGGCCTACAGCGCGGAGATCTACCACCAGATCGCCCTGCACCGCGGGGTGGACCAGCTGGAGCGCAAGCGCACCAAGGACCTGGTGCGCCTGGCGGCCATGCTCCACGACGTGGGCAAGGTGGGCATCCCGGACGCCATCCTCAAGAAACCCGCCCGCCTGGACCCCGAGGAGTTCGCCACCATGCGCTGGCACACGGTCTTCGGCGCGGCGCTCTTCGCCCACTCCACCTCGGACCTGGACGAGATGTGCCGGGACATCGCCCTGGGCCACCACGAGCGCTGGGACGGCAAGGGCTACCCGGGCGCGCTGCCCGCGGACCTGGGCCGGGTGAAGGCCCTGTGCACCGCGCCGCGCCACGCCCGGGACCTGCCCCTGGCCGCGCGCATCACCGCCCTGGCCGACGTGTTCGACGCCCTGTCCTCCCCGCGCTGCTACAAGGACCCCTGGCCCGAGGCCAAGGTCCTGGCGCTCATCGAACAGGAGCGGGGCCGCCAGTTCGATCCCGAGGTGGTGGACGCCTTTTTTGAGATCCTGGACGTGATCCGCGCCATCCAGAGCAAGTACCGCGAGGGCCGGTAGCCCCGAAAACGCCCGGGCCCCCGCGTCGCTGACGCGGGGGCCCGGGCGTTTTCGCAGGCGCGGCGCGCCTACAGGGTCACGGTCTCGAAGCTCCCGGCGGTCAGGTCGAAGAGCAGGACCCGGCCCAGCAGGGCGGGCGTCCGGCCGCAGCCCAGGGCCAGGATCTCGGCCACCTGCACCGCCGCGGCCAGGGCCACGGCCGGGGCCGGGGTGCCCAGGCGCAGTTCCGCCCCGCCGCTCCCGCCCCCCATGAAATCCGCCGGCACCGGGCCGCCCGGGGGCACGGTGGCCACCCAGCCCGCCATGCCCGCCGCCCCGGCGCTCACCAGGGGGACCCGGGCCAGGGCCGCGGCCCGGCCCAGGGCGGCGCGGCCGTCCGCCTCGTCCAGCCCGCCCAGGGCGTCCACCGCCACGCGGGCGTTCTCCAGGGCGGCGCGCAGGTCGGGCTGGTCCGGCAGTCCGTCCGCCCCGGCCTCGAACCGGCCGGGCACCATGGTGACCTCCACCGCCGGGTTCACGTCGTAGGCGTGGTCCGCGGCCGCGGCGGCCTTGGACCGGCCGATGTCGCCCCGGGTGCAGAGCACCTGGCGGTTCAGGTTGGATTCCTCGAAACGGTCCGGGTCGCACACGGCCAGGCGGCCGAACCCGGCGCGCACCAGGCCGTCCAGCACAAAGCCGCCCAGCCCGCCCAGGCCCACCAGCAGGCCCCGGGCGCGCAGCAGGGCGGCCTGCTCGGCCAGGCTGAACTCCGCCATGTTGCGCAGGTAGCGCCGGGGCACGTACCCGGCCTCCAGGGCGCGGACCTCGGCCCGGCGCAGGGAGCAGTCCAGGGCGGCGGCCAGCTCGGCCACGGCCTCCCCCGGCACGCTGAAGAGCGGCTCGCCCGGGCGCTCCTCAAGCCGGGCGCGCGGGCCGAGCAGGGCCCGGGCCGTGACCTCGGGGGCCATCAGCCGCCCCCCACGGCCGGGAAGAACCCCACCCGGTCGCCGTCGGCCAGGGCGCGGTCCAGCTCGGCGCGCACGTTGTTGACGAAGACCAGGTGCAGCTCGTCCAGGGGGATGCCCAGACGGGTGGCCAGGTCCCCCACGCTCAGGGGGGGCTCGGCCTCGTAGCCGCCCCCGGCCGGGGCGAAGGCGGAAAGGGTGGCGAAGGCTTTTACGGTCAGGTGCATGCCTTGCCTATGCCCGGGGAACGGCGGGGCCGTCAAGCCGGCGCGAGCCCCGCAGGACCCGCCACGCCCCCCGGCATTGGCCTCTCCCCGGTTGACGAAGGCGGGTCCTGCGTATAGGGAGCAATAAACGAGGGAAGGGAGACGACTTGGACAAGAAGACCACCCGCGACCAGAAGATCATGGAGATCGTCCGGCGGCTCCACGCCAGGACCCGCCAGGGCGCCGTCAACTGGGAGAAAACCATGACCCAGGGCGTGGTCCAGGCCCGGCTGGCGGGATACGCCGTGCGCCTGTACCGGGCCGAGGAGCTGCCCCCCGAGGCCGAGGGCGAGACCTGCGAGCCCATGTACAAGGTCTCGGTCTACAGCCCCGGCGGCGAGCTGCTGGAGCAGACCACCCTGGGGGGCCTGGGCGTGGACAGCGGCCGCACGGACCGCATCCGCGAGCTCTACGAGACCGCCCTGGACCTGGCCTCGGGCGTGGACAAGGCCCTGGAGGCCATCCTGGCCGAGCTGGCCTGAGCCCTTCCGTATTTCCGCCATGAAAAAAGGCCCGGCAGCACGCCGGGCCTTTTCGTTTTCCGGATACGCCGCGCGGCTAGATGCTCACGCGCTTGACCCCGGGCAGGGCCAGCAGGGCCTCGCGCACCGCCTCGGTGGGCTTCTGGTGCACCACGTAGACGGTCTGGACCAGGGCGTCCAGCTTGCGGGAGTTGTTCTCGCGGATGTTCACGCCCAGCTCGCCCAGGGTGGTGCCGAAGCGGCCGAACATGCCGGGGGTGTCCTCGTGGGTGATGAAGAGGGTGAAGCTCTCGGCCCCTTCCTCCTCCACGGTCTCGCCCACGTTGACGGAGCCCACGAAGTTGCCCCAGAGCAGGTACTTGGTGACCACGTCGGCGATCTCCAGGCCGGTGCGGATGGCGGCGTTCTTGGTGCTGGCGCCCAGGTGGGCGGAGAAGACGATGTTGTCCAGCTCCAGGAGCTTGCTGGTGAAGGGCTCGCCCTCCTTCTTGGGCTCGGTCCAGTAGCAGTCCAGGGCCGCGCCCGCGATCTCGCCGGTCTTGAGGGCCTCGTACAGGGCGTCCTCGCTCACGTTGCGGCCGCGGCTGGCGTTGACCAGCAGGGCGTCGTTCTTCATGAGCTTGAGTTCGCGCTCGCCGATGACCACGTCCTTGCCGCCGGTGTGCAGGCTCACGTAGTCGGCCACCTTGAGCACGTCGTCGATGCTGTCCAGGTACTCCACCTTGGACTCGATGCTGCGGTAGACGTCGTAGCCCACCACCTTCATGCCCAGGCCGCGGGCCTTGCCGGCCAGGGACTGGCCGATGCGGCCGCAGCCGATGATGCCCAGGGTCTTGCCGAAGAGCTCCTTGCCCAGGAAGCGCTTCTTGTGCCACACGCCGGCCTTGAGGGTGGCGTGGGCCATGGGCACCTTGCGGGCGATGGCGAACATCAGGCCCAGGGCGTGCTCGGCCGTGGCGTTGGTGTTGCCGTTGGGCGCGAACTTGACGATGACGCCCAGCTCCTTGGCGGCGGCCAGGTCGATGTTGTCCGTGCCCACGCCGCCGCGGCCCACGATCTTGAGCTTGCCGCCGTTCTTCACGCCGGCTTCGAGCACCTCGCGGGTGACCTTGGTGGCGCTGCGCACCAGCAGGGCGTCGAACCCGCCGATCTCGCCGATGAGGTCCTCGGGATCGCGTTTCTCGGTCTCTACGGTGAAGCCTTCCTTGAGCAGGAC
>JBFWIY010000006.1:0-8192 GCA_050255855.1 Desulfovibrionaceae bacterium | reverse complement strand
TCCAGGGCGGTATTGAGCTTGCCGTAGCCGGGGTCGAACAGGTAGCCGTGGCCGCGCATGGCCTCCTTGAGGGCCTTGAGCTGCTTGATGGTCACGCCGGAGGGGACCTGCACGGCGGTCAGGGTCGGGGAGCGGTGGCCCGCCGGGGCGAAGAGCTCGTACCCGGGCACGGTCTCCACCCACTTGGCCACCATGTCGCGCATGGCCAGGTGGCGGGCGAAGCGCTTGCCGATGCCTTCCTGGTTCACGATGTAGTCCAGCTCCACGAACATCTGGTTGGCCAGGGTGCCGTTGGGCGTGGTCAGGGTCTGGTTCTTGCGGGCCCGGCCGAGCTGGTTGATGATGCAGGAGCTGTGGCCGCGGTTGGTGACGCGCTGGGCCTTCTCCTCGGCGTCGCGGTGGATGAAGGCGATGCCGAAGCCCGCGGGCAGGGCCAGGGACTTCTGGGTGCTGGTGCTGTACATGGCGATGCCGGAGCCCTTGAGGTCCACGGCCGCGCCGCCGAAGAGGGACACCCCGTCCACCAGGGGCAGGGCCCCGTGGGCGCGGACCATCTCGCTGATGGCGTGGATGTCGTTGGTGACGCCGGTGGAGGTCTCGTTGTGGGTGTAGGTGACCACCGCGGGCTTGACGAGCTTGAGCTCGGCCTCCAGGCGGCCCAGGTCGATGGCCTGGCCCGGGGCGAACTTGAGCTGCGCGGCCTTCTTGCCGTTGAGCACGGCCATCTTGTGGTACAGGTCGCCGAAGGCGCCCACCGAGACGTTGAGCACGGTCTCGCCGTCGGCCACCAGGGAGCGGATGCTGGACTCCATGGCCGTGGAGCCGGAGCCGTTGTAGATGACGGGCTCGTATTCGTCGCCCGATCCGGCCAGCTCGTTGAGCCACTGGCGGATGGGCTTGAAGCGCTTGTCGTTCTCGGAGTCGCGGTGGCCGAACTCGGGCAGCAGCCCGGCCTGGCGGGTCTCGTCGCGAAGATACGTCGGCCCGGTGATGAACAGGATCAATGGTGCGAAATCGTTGGTGTTCATGGTCCCCTCCCTGGCTATGGATGACGCCCGGCGGCGTGAAAGACCCACCTTCTTATCTTGACAAGGGTCCGCTGTCCAGCCGGTGAGGGTTCGGCGGGGGCTTGGACGCAACGACGAATGTTCGCCCGGGGCCGGCGGGCCCGGGGCGAAGGCGGGGGCGCGGGGCGCGGGCCCGGCTCAGGGCTCGCGCAGGAAGAGCAGCCGCCGCCCCCAGGCCGCCTGACCCACGGAGATGCAGCCGTCCCCGGGCGGCAGGTGGCGGTGGGTGAGCACGGTGAGCCCGCGCTCGGCCAGCCGGTGGGGCAGCCGCCGGGCCAGGGTGAGGTTGAGCATGCACCCGCCGGACAGGGCCACGGTGCGCACCCCCACGGTCTCGGCCAGGCGGTCCGCGGCGCGGGCCAGGGCCCGGCACAGGCCGATGTGGAAGCGCCGGGAGACCTGCCCGGGCGTGGCCCCGGCGCGCAGGTCCTCCACCGCGGCGGCGAAGAGCCCCAGGGTGTCCAGCCGGGCCGGGGCCCCGTCGCCGGTCTCCTTGAGCTCGCAACGGTACACCCCGTCGTCGCTGCGGTCCTGGATCTTCTCCAGCAGGATCGCGGCCTGGCCCTCGTAGGTGATCTCCCCCACCAGGCCGAGGAGCCCGGCCAGGGCGTCGAAGAGCCGTCCGCAGCTGCTGGTGCGCGGGCAGTTGAGGTTGCGCTCCAGCATCTGGCCCACCAGGCCCGAGGCGGCCTCGCCGTCGGCCACGCGCCCCAGCCAGGGCCAGTCCAGGCCGCGGCCCGGCCCGGTCTCGCCCAGGTCGGCCAGCAGGCCCTGGGCGATGCGCCAGGGCTGGCGCACCGCGGCCTCGCCCCCGGGCAGCCGGAAGGCGGCCAAATGGCCCAGGCGGCGGTGGGTCAGGTCGCGCGGGTCCACGTACAGCAGCTCCCCGCCCCAGATGGTCCCGTCCTCGCCGTAGCCCGTGCCGTCCAGGGCCAGGCACAGGGCGGGCTCGTCAAAGCGGTTCTCGGCCAGCACGGCGTGGGCGTGGGCGTAGTGGTGCTGGAGGGAGGCCACGGGCAGGCCCAGGTCCTCGGCCAGGCGGGAGGTCATGTAGTCCGGGTGCAGGTCGCGCACCACCAGCTCGGGCGTCACCTGGAGCACGTCGGCCAGGTGGCGGCGGATCTCGCCGTGGAAGCGCAGGCACTCCAGGTTCTGCATGTCGCCCAGGTGCTGGGAGCAGAAGGCCTGGTCGTCCTTGGTGTAGGTCAGGGTGCACTTGAGCTCCGGCCCCAGGCCCAGCACGCAGGGCCCGCCCCCGGGCAGGAACACCGGCTCCGGCGCGAACCCGCGCGCCCGGCGGATCATGATGGGCGCGCCGGTGTCCGGGTGGACGCGCAGCACGGAGTCGTCGTTGCGGATGAGGATGTCGCGGTTGTGGAAGAGGAACCCGTCGGCGATGTCCGAGAGCCGGGCCAGGGCCTCGCGGTTGCCCAGGCAGATGGGCTCGGAGCTCATGTTGCCCGAGGTCATGACCAGGGCGGCGGGCCGGTCCGGCCCCACCAGTCCGGCGTAGTACTCCAGCAGCACGTGGTGCAGCGGGGTGTAGGGCAGCATGACGCCCACGAAGTCCGTGTCCGGGGCGATGCCCCGGGCCAGCCCCCAGGGCCGCCGGGCGCGCACCAGCACGATGGGCCGCCGCACGCCCGTCAGCCATTCGGCCTCGGCCTCGGAGACGTGGGCCAGCCGCCGGGCGGCGTCCAGGTCCGGGACCATGACGGCCAGGGGCTTGTGCGGACGGCCCTTGCGGATGCGCAGCTCGTCCACGGCCTCGTCGCTCACCGCGTCGCAGGCCAGGTGGAACCCGCCCAGGCCCTTGACCGCCATGACCGCTCCGTCCGCCAGCCGCCGGGCCAGGCCGCGCAGGGCGGCGTCGTCCCGGGCCAGCTCGCCGCCCTCCACGTCGGTGAGCCAGACCTCGGGCCCGCAGATCGGGCAGGCGTTGGGCTGGGCGTGGAACCGGCGATCCAGGGGGTCGCCGTACTCGGCCTCGCACTCCGGGCACATGGGGAAGCAGGCCATGCTGGTGTAGGGCCGGTCGTAGGGGATGCTCCGGGTGATGGTGTAGCGCGGGCCGCAGTTGGTGCAGTTGGTGAAGGGATAGTGGTAGCGGCGGTTATTGGGGTCGCGCAGGTCGGCCAGGCAGTCCGGGCAGGTGGCGATGTCCGGGCTGATGAGCACCCGGTGGCCGTGGCCCGAGGTGGAGGTGACGATGGCGAAGGCGTCCTCGCCGGGCTCGGGCTCCAGCTCCTCGCGGGCCAGGGTGATGATGCGCGCCAGAGGCGGCAGCTTGCCCGTGAGGTCGGCCTCGAAGGCCCGCAGGGCCGCGCCCCCGCCCTGGACCTCGATGAGCACGCCCTCGGGGGCGTTGCGCACGCGGCCCGTGAGCCCGTGCTCCAGGGCCAGACGGTAGACAAAGGGGCGGAAACCCACGCCCTGGACCTGGCCGGTGACGGTGAAGCGAAAACGGATGATTTCTGACATTCCGACATCATAGCCCGGCCCGGGAGCCAAGGCAAGACGCGGATTTCAGCCCAGACGCTGCCACAGGCTGCGCAGCCGCCCCAGGATCAGGCGCGCGGGCCGGAAGGGCACCGCGTCCAGGGCCTCGGGGACCACGAACCCGGAGCAGTCCAGGTCCAACGGGCCGAGCAGCGGGTAGTCCAGCCGGGCCGGGTCCGCCGCGGGCAGGCGGCGGCGCAGGGCCTCGGCCCACAGGGGGACCTGGGCCGGGGTCAGGCCGAGCAGGCCGTACACGGCCGTGTCCAGGGCCACGGGGTCGGCCGAGGCGGCCAGCCAGCCCAGGTCGATGGCCGCGCCGCCGATGGGTCCGTCGCGGTGCATGGCGCGCACGGCGTCCAGCAGGGTCAGGCCGGGGGGCAGGGCCGCGGCCACGTCCAGGATCAGGGCCGCGAAGGCCTCGTGGCTGCGGAAGCGCTCGTGGGCCAGGGCCTTGCGGCAGCCGACCACGCAGCCGAACAGGTTCTTCACCCCGGCGGTGACGCGCATCTGGCCGTGGGCCTTGAGCCGGGGCGCGCCCACCAGCAGGTCCGCCTCCAGGGCCCGGCGGCCCAGGCCGATGCGCGAGCCGTCGCTGCGGGAAAGCGACACGCCCCGCCCCAGGCCGCGCACCGCAAGCCCGCGCCGGGCCAGGGCCTCGGCCAGACCCGAGGCGCGGGCCACCGCGGCGGCCGAGCCGAAGGCCGGGGAGTCGGCCACCGTGACCACGGCGTCGCGGTCCAGAAAATAGCCGCACACCGCCGCCACCACGGCGGGCTCGGAGCAGCTCAGGCCCGCGTTGCGGCGCGAGACCAGGTTGGGCTTCACCAGCACCCGGTCCCCGGGGGCCAGGCGGCCCAGCCCGGCGGCCTCCCGGTCCTCCAGGGCCCCGTCCAGGAGCTCGCCCACGGTGCGGGCCAGGGCCTCGGGCGCGTAGTCCGGCCGGGCCGCCAGCCGAACCCGGGTGATCCGGCCGAGGCGCGCAGGACCGGAGGAAGGACCGGAGGAGAAATCGGAGGACGGATCGGAGGATGGAAGCGGGCGCATGGTCCAGGCATACCGGCCCGCCGAAGGGCCGTCAATTTCCGGAGAGCGCCCCGTCCCCGGCGGCCTCGGGGTGCATCTCCCGGGCCAGGGCCAGCCAGGCCCGGGCGGCCTGGGAGAGGTAGCCCCCGCGCCGCCAGGCGAACACGATGCGCCACTCGGTGCGGGGCTCGTCCAGGAGCACGGCGCGCACCCCGGGGTGGGGCTGGCGCTCGGCCACGATGCGCGGGAAAAAGCCCACCCCCACCCCGGCGGCCACCAGCTCCAGGATGAAGTCGTCCTGGCCGCTGCGCGCCGCCACCGTGGGGGCGAAGCCGCGGCGGCGGCAGGCCTCCTGGAGGATCTGGTTCAGGGCGAAGCCCTGCTCGTAGAGCACCAGGGGTTCGGCCGCCAGGTCGCCCAGGTCCACCCGCGCCCGTCCGGCCAGGCGGTGCCCGGCGGGCAGCAGGGCCACCAGGGGCTCGGTGCGCACGGCCTGCCACTGGAACTTCGCCGGGTCCGGGGCCAGCACCGCGGCCAGGTCCGTGCGCCCGGCCAGGAGCAGCGCCTCCAGGCGCTTGCTGCCGTGCTCCTCCAGGCCGATGTCCACGCCCGGCCAGCGGCTGCGGAAGGCCGCGAAGAGCGGGGCGAAGAGGATGCTGCTGCCGAAGAGGGGCAGGCCCAGGCGCAGGCTGCCGCGTTTGAGCCCGCGCAGCTCGTCCAGCTCGCGCTGGAGGTCCTCGGCCTCGGCCAGCATGGCCCGGCCGCGGCGCAGCACGGCCTCCCCGGCCTCGGTGACGGCCACGCCCCGGCCCGGGCGCGCCAGCAGCGCCACGCCCAGCTCCTCCTCCAGCTGCTTCACGGCCTTGCTCACCGTGGGCTGGCTGGCGAAGAGCACCCGCGCCGCGCGCGAAAATCCCCCCTGCTCCACCACGGCCACGAAGGCCCGAATGGTCCGAAGTTCCATGGCTATTCTTTATTGGAATAGTTTTTATTCTGTCAATTCATTTTACACATGCCCCGCCCGGACCTACATGCCCGGCGGGAGGCCATCGAACATGCGCACCATCCTGTATCCCGTGCTCCGGGCCCTGCGCCGCGTCCTGCGCCGCCGCCCGGCCCTGCAACTGGTCCTGCTGGCCGGGCTGTGGCTGGCCGGGGAGGGGCTCTCCCGCGGGCTGGCCCTGCCCGTGCCCGGGAGCATCCTGGGCATCGGCCTGGCCCTGGTCCTGCTGGCCGCGGGCTGGCTCACCCCGCGCAGCCTGCGCCTGGGCGCGGACTGGCTGCTCACCGAGCTGCTGCTCTTTTTCGTGCCCGCGGTCATGGCCCTGCTCCGCTATCCGGAGCTCTGGGGGATCACCGGACTCAAGCTGCTGGGGATCATCCTGGCGGGCACCGCGGCGGTCATGGCCGTCACGGCCCTCACCGTGGGCGGCATGCAGCGCCTGCTGGGGGCCCGGTCGTGACCGCCGCCCTGCTCGGCCTGGCGGACCGCCTCCGGGCCTTTCTCCCGGCCTTTCTGGTCTGGACCCCGGCCACCGTGGGGTTCTACGTGCTGGCCCGGGTGCTCTACCGCCGCTTCCCGCGCTGGTGGCTCTCGCCCCTGTTCCTGGCCCCGGTGCTGCTCCTGGCCCTGGCCCTGGGCCTGGGCGCGGGCTACGCCGAGTACATGCGCGGGGCGGGCTGGCTCATGACCCTGCTCGGCCCGGCCACGGTGGCCTTCGCCCTGCCCATCTGGGAGCAGCGCGCCGTGATCCGCCGCCTCTGGCCGGTGCTCCTGGCCGGGGTGCTGGCGGGCAGCCTCACCTCCGTGGCGGTCTCCTGCCTGCTGGCCCGGCTGGTCCACCTGCCGCCGGGCCTGGAGCTGAGCCTGCTGCCGCGCTCCATCTCCACGCCCTTCGCCCTCATCGCCTCGGGCGAGCTGGGGGGCGCGCCCAACCTCACGGCGGTGTTCGTCATCGTCACCGGGGTGGGCGGGGCCACCTTCGGCGCGGCCCTGCTGGCCCGGCTGCCCCTGGCCAGCCCCGAGGCCAAGGGGGCCGGGCTGGGCATGGCGGCCCACGCCGCCGGGGTGGCCGCGGCCCTGCGCCTGGGGCGCGGGGAGGGCTCCGTGGCCGGGCTGGTCATGGTCCTGGCGGGCATCGCCAACGTCCTGGCCGCCCCGCTCCTGGCCCCGCTGCTGGCCCGACTCCCGGGCTGAGCCCCGGGCCTTGTCCCCGACGGCGCGGCGGTTTACACCCGGACCATGCGCGACATCCTCATCCAACTCACCGACGCCCGCGTGGCGAGAGGCGGCCGGGACCTGCTCTCCGGCATCGACTTCACCCTGGCCCGGGGCGAGCACTGGGCCGTGCTGGGCGAGAACGGCTCGGGCAAGACCACCCTGCTCCGCCTGCTGCGCGGCGAGATCCCGCCCACCAGCGGCGACCGCCGCTACCGCCTGGACCCGGGCGAGCCCCCGTGCGAATCCCCGGCGGGCCTGCGCCAGCGCCTGCCCCTGGTCACGCCCCAGACCCAGGAGGTCTATGCGGGGGCGGGCTGGAGCCTCACGGGCGAGGACGCCGTGCTGGCCGGGTTCTTCGACACCTGGCTGCTGTACGAGACCCCGGACGAGGCCATGCGCCAGGCCGCCCGCCGCGCCCTGGCCGACCTGGAGGCCGCCCGGCTGGCGGACAAACGCGTGGCCGAGATGTCCACGGGCGAGCTGCGGCTGGTGCTCCTGGCCCGGGCCCTGGCGGGCGGGCCGGACGTGCTCTTCCTGGACGAACACCTGGACGGCCTGGACCGCGCCGCGCGCCGGGCCGTGCGCCGGGCCACGGAGCTGGCCGGGGCGCGCACCGCCCTGGTGGTGGCCGCCCACCGCGCCGAGGACCAGCCCGAGCCGCGCCCCGCATCCGGACCTGAATCCGGGTCCGGCGTCGGCGACCGGGCCATCCTGCTCGAAGCCGGGCGCATGGTCGCCCAAGGGACGCTGGCCGAGGTGACGGCCCGCTACGCCGGGGCCCCGCGCCCGGCCGCGGCCATCCCCGGCCTGCTGGCCCCGGAGCCCTCCGGGGCCGAGGTCCTGGTGCGGCTCACCGGGGTGAACGTGACCCGGGACGGCGCGCCCATCCTGCGCGACGTGGACTGGGAGGTGCGCCGGGGCGAGCAGTGGGCCGTGGTGGGGGCCAACGGCGCGGGCAAGAGCACACTGCTGGCCGTGGTGCTGGGCCTGGCGGACACGGTGCTGGGCAGCCGGGTGGAGCACTTCGACCGGCCCGGCCTGCCCGAGTTCGCCGCGGTGCGCCGCCGGGTGCCCCTGGTCTCGGACGAGGCCCAGACCGCCTATGTCTACGACGTGACGGCGCGCGAGGCCGTGCTCTCGGGATTTTTCGGCAGCATCGGGCTCTACGAGCCGCCGGACGGGCTGATGCTGGCCAAGGCCGACGCGGCCCTGGAGTTCATGGGCCTGGCCGGGCTGGCGCAGCGGCGCATCAAGAGCCTGTCCTACGGCCAGATGCGCCGGGTGCTCCTGGCCCGGGCCCTGGCGGGCGAGCCGGAGCTCATGCTCCTGGACGAGCCCCTGAGCGGCCTGGACGCGGCCTCGCGCCGCGACGCCCTGCAATG
>JBFWIY010000005.1:16958-18230 GCA_050255855.1 Desulfovibrionaceae bacterium | reverse complement strand
CTGGAGCCCGGAGGCCGCCCGTGAGCGGCCCCGCGCCGGAGCTCTTCGCCCGGCTGGGCGAGTATTTCGTCTCGGGCGGCCTGGTCATGGTCCCCCTGGCCGGGGTGTCCGTGGCCGCCTGGACCCTGATCCTCGTGAAGACGTGGCAGCTGGCCGCCTGGCGGCGGCGCGAGCGCCCGGCCCGGGAGGCCGCGGCCCGGGCCCTGGCCGGGCCGGAGTGCGGGCCGGATCACGGGACGAAGGGCGGGCCGGAGCGCGGCCGCCCCCACGGCGCGGACCGCATGGCCGACCCGGACCGGGCCGACTGGCAGGCCGCCCTGGCCCGGGCCTTTCTGGCCGGGGCGGGCCCGGGCTCCGGCCCGGCCCCGGGCCCGGCCCCGGGCCTGGCCCCGGGCATGGACCCGGACCTGGACGGCCGCCGCCTGCGCCTGGCGGCCCGGCCCCTGCTGGACGCGGCCGAGCGCCACGTGGGCACCATCCTGGTGCTGGCCGGACTGGCCCCGCTGCTCGGCCTGCTGGGCACGGTCATGGGCATGATCGGGGTGTTCGACACCCTGGCCGTGCTCGGCGCGGGCGACCCCAAGGCCCTGTCCGGGGGCATCTCCGAGGCCCTGGTGAGCACCCAGACCGGGCTGCTGGTGGCCATTCCGGCCCTCATGGCCGGGCATTTCCTGCGCCGCCGGGCGCGCACCTTCCAGGCCCGGGTGGAGCGCTTCTGCGCCGTGCTGGCCCGCACCGCGGCCGGGCAGGCCGGACAGGACCGGACGCAAGGCCACGGCACCCCGGGGCCCGCCGCGGGACAACGCCGGGCCGCATGCGCCAACCCCGCCGGACAGATCGAGCAGGCCGGACAGATCGGACAGGCCGGAGAAATCAGGCAGGCCGCCGGGGCCGCGGGAGGCCGGTCGTGAACCTGCGCGGGGTGCGGCGCGGCCGCCGGGACAAGGGCGTGGACATCAACATGGCCCCGCTCATCGACATGATCTTCATCCTGCTCATCTTCTTCATCGTCACCACCACCTTTGCGCGCGAGGCGGGCATCGACGTGGCCCGGCCCGAGGCCCGCACCGCCACGGAGCAGCGCAGGCCCACCCTCCAGGTCGGGCTCACCGCCGGGGGCGAGATCTGGGTGGAGGGCCGCATGGTGGACCTGCGCTCGGTGCGGCCCCTGGTGGCCGACTTCCTGGCCGCCACCCCGGACGGGGCCGTGCTCCTGGTGGCGGACCGCGACGGGACCACGGGCGCGCTCATCGCCCTGGTGGACCAGTGCCG
>JBFWIY010000005.1:0-16858 GCA_050255855.1 Desulfovibrionaceae bacterium | reverse complement strand
CCCGCCCGACTACCCGGCCTCGGCCCGGCGGCGCGGGCTCACCGGCGTGGTGGAGCTGCGCTTCCTGGTGGAGCCGGACGGCGCGGTGTCCGAGGTGGAGGTGGTCTCGGCCCGGCCCGAAGGGATCTTCGAGCAGGCCGCCATCCAGGCCGTGCGGCGCTGGCGCTTCCGGCCCGGCCTGGTCCAGGGCCGCCCGGTGCGCACCTGGATGCGCATCCCCATCACCTTCCAGCTGCGCTGAGCCGGGCCACGGCCGGACCCGCCCCGCGCCCCCCCTACGCCCGAAACAAGACCGGCCGGCCGCCCGAAAGCGACCGGCCGGAGCGGCTCCCCCCGTCCGAGAGGAACTAGTACTGAATGTAGGTCACGTGGCTCTGCAGGTACTCGAACAGGCCGTGCTTGCCGTCGGCCCCGCCGATGCCGGACTTGCGCCAGCCCGCGTGGAAGCCCTGCATGGCCTCGAAGTGCTCGCGGTTCACGTAGGTCTCGCCGAACTTCAGCTCGTTCATGGCCCGCATCATGGTGTTGATGTCCTTGGTGAACACCGAGGAGGTCAGGCCGTACTCGCAGTCATTGGCAAAGGCCAGGGCCTGGTCGAACCCGTCCACCTTCACCACCGGCAGCACCGGGCCGAAGATCTCCTTGCGGATGATCTCCATGTCCTGGGTGCAGCCCGCCAGCAGGGTGGGCTGGTAGAAGAAGCCCGAGGGCTGGTTTTCGGGGCGCGCGCCGCCCACCAGCACCTCGACCCCGGAGGCCTTGGCCCGGGCCACCATGCCCTCCACCTTGCCCAGCTGCTCGGCGCTGATCTGACAGCTCATGTCCGGGGCCGGGTCGGCGAAGGGGTCGCCGCAGGTCACGGCAGCCATGGCCTTGGTCATCCTGTCCATGAACTCGTCGTAGACCTTGGCGTCCACGTAGGCGCGCTCGGCGCAGTTGCAGACCTGGCCGGAGTAGATGACGCGGGAGCCGAGCACGGCCTTGACCGCCAGGTCCAGGTCCGCGTCCGCGCACACGATGCACGGGGCCTTGCCGCCCAGCTCCAGCGACGTCTTGGTGATGTTCTCGGCCGTGGCCGCGATGATGCGTTGGCCGGTCTCCACGCTGCCCGTGAGGGTGACGAGCCCCACGCGCGGGTCCTTGACCAGGGCGTTGCCCAGGGTGCTCCCGCCGCCGGACACGAAGTTCAGCACCCCGGCGGGCAGGCCGATGTCCGCGATGAGCTTGGCGAACTCGAAGGTGGTGGCCGGGGTCTCGCTGGAGGGCTTGAGAACGATGGTGCAGCCGGTCAGCAGGGCCGGGGCCACCTTGCGGGCCATGACGAAGAACGGGAAGTTCCAGGGGCAGATGCCCACCACCACGCCGATGGGCTGGCGGTAGAGCAGGATGTTCTCCTTGGGCCGGTCGCTCTGGATGACCTCGCCCTCGTACTTGCGGGCCCAGCCCGCGTAGTAGTCGAAGTACTCGGCGGTGACGTCGATCTCCACCTGGGCCAGGGGCAGGATCTTGGCCTGCTCCTCGGCCAGGGTGCGGGCCAGCATGATCCGGTTGGCGCGGATGGCCTCGGCCATTTTCTTGAGGTAGCCGGCGCGGTCGATGCCGGTGCGGGCGGCCCAGGCGGTCTGGGAGGCCGCGGCGGCGTCCAGGGCGGCCTCGGCGTCCTTGACCCCGCCGCGCGGGGCCAGGGCCACGACCTTTTCGGTGTAGGGATTCAGGACCTCGAACCGTTCCCCGGACACAGCGTCGCAGAACGCGCCATTGATGAATTGCTGATAGGTCTTCACGCAGGAACCTCCTGGCTTGCAAGGGACGGGAATGCGTCCGCGGCCGCCAAGCCGCGGACGCCCCGGAAACGGCGGGGGGCGCAACGATTCCCGGGAATTATGGGAATGGTGGCACAATTCGAGAAAAGGGACAAGCCCCTGCGCGGCCGGCGCGGGAGGCGGCGAGGGACGGCCGAGACCGACGGGACCTCCATTCCCGCGCGACCCCATTGCGATACTCCGGAATATCGAGTATATGTTGTCCGATTTCATCCCGCGGCCCGGCGGCGTCACGCCGCGGCGCGGGCGCATGATGAGGGGATCATTCCGGGACATTCGGGGAACGCCCGCAGGGCAAGACGCCCCCGTGGCAGGGATGTGATGGCTCACGGTCCGCTTGCATATTCTCCGGGCAAATGGCGGCAGTACGCCGCCTTCGCCGGGCTGTCCCTCGCGGTGGTCGCGGCCTGCATCTGGTTCTACCCCCAGGCGCGGAGCGGCCAACTGCTCGTGGTCTACGCCCGGGACCTGCTGGACCTGGGGCAGACCGAGCAGGCCATGGCCCGGCTGCGCGAGGCCGTGCGCCAGGGCTCCATCCCCATCGGCGGGCTGGACGACGTCATCGAAACCGCGCTGGCCGCCGAGGATTCCGACAGCTCCCGCGAGCTGATCCAACGGCTCATGGACAAGGGCCGCCCCGTGGCCTCGGGACTGGTGGGCCGCGCCGCCGGGCTGCTCGACGCCCGGGGCGACGCCGCGGACGCCCTGGCCCTGCTCGAAACGCGCCGCGCCCTGGGCCCGCTCGCCCGGGCCGAGACCCTGCACCTGGGCGACCTGCTCCGCCGCACCGGGCGGTTCGCGGACGCCCTGGCCCTGTACGACGGGATGCTGGCCCGCGACCCCAACGATACGGCCGCGGCGGCCGACCGCGCCGAGACCTTCCTGTGGATGGGCCGCCCCGCCGAGGCCGAGGCCGCGGCCCGGGACCTGCTGTCCCGGGTTCCCGGATCCCGGGCGGCGCAGGTGGTGCTGGCCCGCGCCCGGGCCGCCTCCGGCGACGCGGCCGGCGCCATGGACCAATACCGAAACCTCCTGGGGGACACGCCGTGATCTCGAACCGCCGCCCCTGGCTGTGGCCGCTGCTGGGCCTGGCCCTGATGCTGCCCATGAACGCCGCAGCGCAGCCCGCCCCGTCCGAGGGCCGACCCGCCGCCCAGGAATCCGGGCCGCCGCCCGCGCGGGACGACATGCCCGACTGGCAGGTCCGGCTCGAACTGGCCCGGCTGCTCTCCGAGTCCGGCCGCCACGCCGAGGCCGCCGAGGAATACCGCCGGGCCCTCGGGGAAAACCCGAACCTGCCCCAGGCCCACGTCGGGCTGGCCCGGTCCCTGTTCTGGAGCGGCCATCCCGCCGCGGCCATGACCGAACTCGACCGGGTCCCGCCGGAATCCCTCGGGGTCGAGGACCTGCGCCTGCGCGCCGAACTCCTGCTCGCCGCGCAGCGCCACGACGAGGCCATCGGCGCCCTGAAGGCCTACCTGGCCCAGCGCCCCGACGACCTGGAGGCCCGCCTCCAGCTGGCCGACGCCCTGTCCTGGCGCAAGCGGCTGGACGAATCCCTGGCGGAATACGAGACCATCCTGAAGGCCCGGCCCGAGGACCGGCAGGTCCGCCGCGCCTATGCGCGGGTGCTCACGTGGGCCGGGCGCAACGACGACGCCATCCGCGAGCTGAGGCAGAGCCTTGGACAATAGGCGCAGGGGCATGTCGCCGGGCGCCGGGCTCTGCGCCCTCCTGCTGGCCCTGGCCCTGCTCGGCCCGGCCGGTGCGGCCGGGGCCGCGCCGGGCAGCCTGGTGCCGCCGTCCCAGCGCATCTCCGACGCCGAGGCCCGGCGCGAACTGGCCCGGCTGCTGGCCTTCAGCGAGTCCGGCCGGGCCGAGGCCATGGGCATCCTCCAGGACCTCCTGCGCCGGTCCCCCGGGGACGCCGAGGCGCGGCTGGCCCTGGCCGAGCTGCTGGCCCGCGCGGGGGATGCGGCCGGAGCGGAAGCGGCCCTGGCCGCCCTGCCCGCCCGGGTGCTGGACCGCCCCGAGACCCAGGAGCGGCTGGGAAACGCCTATTTCGAATCCGGGCGCATGGCCGAGGCCGCCGGACGCTACCGGCTCGCCCTGGAGGGCGGCCGCCCGGTGCTGCGCCGACTGGCCCAGGCCCTGACCTGGGGCGGAGACGTCCGGCAGGCCCGCCCCCTGCTGGAGCGCCTCCACGCCGAGGCCCCGGAGGATCGCGAGGCCGCGCTGCTCCTCGTCCGCCTGCGTCTGGCCGACGGCGACGCCGACGGCGCGTCGGCCCTGGCCCGCGACCTGGCCGCGGCCACGCCGGACAGCCCCGCCGCCCTGGCGGAACTGGCCGACGTGGCGGCCGCCCTGGGACACGCCGCCGAGGCCCGGACCCTGTACGCGCAGGCCGCAGCCCTGCCCGGCGGCGACGGGCTGGCCCCGCGCCACGCCCGGGCCATGAACCTCTGGGGGGCCTTTGACCGGGCCATCGCCTACTGGCGAGGGCCGTCCGACGCGGGCGACCTCCGGGCGCGCCTGGACCTGGCCCTGGCCTGCGCCGCCGCCCAGCGCCGCGACGAGGCCGAGGGCGCGCTGCGCCGCATCCTCCTGGACGCCGACGCCCCCGGCAAGGTCGCCCCGGACCTGGCCCGGGCGGCCCGGCTGGCCCTGGCCCGGCTCATGCTGGACCAGGAGCGCCCGGGCGAGGCCCTGGACGCGCTGGAGCCCCTGCTCCCGCCCCGCGCCCCGGCCGAGACCCCGGCCGAGGCCCTGCGCGAGGCCGTCGCCCTGGCCGCCCAGGCCCTGGCCCGGCTCGGCGACCCCCAGGCCGGACTGGCCCGGCTGGACGCGCTCCCGGCCGGGGCCGAACCGGCCCTCCGCGCCCGGCTGCTGCGGGCCGCGGGCCGCGGCGCGGACGCCGACGCCCTGCTGGCCCGGTCCGGGGCCGCGGCCCCGGACGACCCGGAGCTCGCCTTCCTGGCCCTGGACGCCGACGCCCCGGCCCGGGTGGACGCCCTGACCGCCTCCGGTGTGGGCGCCCCGCGGCTCACGGCCTGGGCGGCGCTCTACGCGGCCCGGGGCTGGCAGGACGAGGCCATCCGCTGCCTGCGGGCGGCCCTGCGGGCGGACCCCGAATATTTCCCGGCGCGGATGGCCCTGGCCGAAAGCCTGGCCGCAGCGCATCGGCTCCCCGAGGCCCTGGCCGAGCTGGACGGGCTGGCCGCAGCCTTTCCCGACTCCTCCAAGATCGCCGTCACCCGCGCCCGGGTCCTGGCCTGGGACCAGCGCTACGACGACGCCCAGGCCGCCTATGCCGCGGTGCGCCGGGCCGACCCCACCGACCCCGTGCCCGTGCGCGAGGCGGCCCGGGTGCGCTTCTGGGCCAAGGAACGCGACCAGGCCCGGGCGGAGTATGACCGGCTGCTCACCCCGCCGGTGGACGCCACCCTGGCGGCGGAGCTGGCCGGGGCGGCGGACCGCACCGGAGACGCGGAGCTCCGGGCCCTGGGCGAGGCCGTGTCCCCGGCGGCCGACGGGCCATCCTGGACGGGCTACGAGGCCCTGGCCCGACGCGACGGCGGCGGGACCCCGCCCGGGACCGCCGAGGCGCTGGCCCTGGCCCTGGCCGACAACCTGGCCGCCTACCGGATCCAGAAATGCGCCGGGCTGGAGGCCGAGGCCAAGGACCTGGCCTTCGACACCCGGTTCGTCCGCGCCCTGCCCGTGTACGACGAACTGCTCGACGTCGAGCCCGGCAACCAGGAGGCCCGCTTCGACCAGGGCCAGGCCGCCTGCGCCACGGGCAAGTGCAGCCTGGCCCGGGACGCCTACGAACGCCTGCTGGCCATCGATCCCCTGAACACCATGGCCGGTCCCGCCCTGGAGCAGATGGACCGCCGCGCCGCCCCCTCCGCGACCCTGCGCCACAACCTCTGGCAGGAGTCCGGCCGCGGCCGGCTGGCCCGCATCCTGCGGCAGCGCACGGACCTGGAGCTGGCCGCGCCCTGGGACGACGACTACCGCGTCTCCGTGACCCAGCACCGCTGGGACGAGAGCCCGCGCGCCGGGCGCTCCTACGAGGCCTTCGGCCAGACCCTGGCCTTCCGGGGGGTGTTCGCGCCCACCCTGCGCGGCGACGCCGCCTGGACCCAGAAACGCTACTCCACGGGCGACCTCGACGACGTGGACACCGGCCGGGTGCGGCTGGAGTACAACGCCGACGACTGGTTCCGCATCGGGGCGGGATTCGAGCGGATGGAGGAGCTGGCCAACGAGTACGCCCTGCGCCAGCGCGCCGCCTCCAACCAGCTCTTCGCCGACCTGCTGACGCCCATCACCCGGCAATGGAGCATCCGCGCCGAGGCCCGCGGCAAAAACTACGACGACGCCAACACCGGCGACCAGGAGACCCTGGCCCTGAGCTACATGGCCACGGACCACCCGCGCCAGCTCACCGTCACCCTCTCGGGCGAGCGCCGCGACACCCAGCACCGCAACCAGGACGTCTACGCGGGCCCCCGGCAGGTGGACATCCTGCACCCTTACTGGACCCCCAAGAACTACACGGCCGGGACCCTGGGCGTGGAGTGGCGTCACGACCTGGCGGAGATGCAGTTCTGCGGCGCGCCCCAGAACTGGTACGCCCTGCGCGCCGCCGCCGGAACGGATTCCGAGGACAACCCCTCCATCCGCTTCGAGGCCGAATGGCGGTACGAACTCGCGGAACACTGGTCCCTGGAGGCCCGGGGGCTCGTGCACCGCTCGCCCGAGTGGGACGCCGACGGCCTGTGGCTGGGCGTCGGGTACGGATTCTAGGAGGACGCCATGGCGGGCGCATTGAAAACCAGACTCTTCGCCGTGAGCCTGACCGCGGCCATGCTCTCCATCTTCCTGTACCTCATGGCCCGCACGGTGCTGTTCATGGTCTACGCCCGGCTGTGGGAGGAGGTGGCGGTGGGGGCGCTGCTCCTGCTGGCCGAGGGCTTCACCATGCTCCACGCCTTTGGCTACTTCCTCAACATCTTTCACGGAATAAGCGCCATCGACGCGACGCGCATCACTCGGGACACGACGCCGGAGCTCACGGACCACCCGCCCGTGGCCATCGTGGTGGCCTCCTACAAGGAGCCCCTGGACGTGCTGGAGGACACCCTCACCTGCTTCTACAACCTCACCTACCCCAACAAGCACATCTATTTTCTGGACGACACCCGCTACGACAAGCCGGGCGAGGACCCGGCCCGCATGGCCGAGTACCGGGCCGCGGTGGACGACCTGTGCCGGCGCATCGGGGTGAACCTCTTCCGCCGCCCCTGGCGCGGGGCCAAGGCGGGCATGATCAACGACTTCCTGGACTTCCTGGCGGGCCGCCCCGTGGCCGAGGCCGAATTCACCGCGGCCGAGGACCGGCCGCGCCAGGGCCCGGAAACCTACGTCATCGTGTTCGACGCGGACATGAACCCCCTGCCGGACTTCGTGGAGCCCCTGGTGGCCTTCATGGAGCGCCACCCCCGCCTGGCCTTCATCCAGACGCCGCAATACTACTCCAACTTCGAGACCAACCAGGTGGCCAAGGCCGCCGGACTGCAACAGGCGGTGTTCTACGAGTACATCTGCGAGGGCAAGAGCGCCCAGGACGCCATGTTCTGCTGCGGCACCAACGTCATCCTGCGGCGCGAGGCCCTGGAGGACGTGGGCGGCTTCGACGAGCGCTCCGTCACCGAGGACTTCGCCACCTCCCTGCGCTTCCACATGCAGGGCTGGAGCAGCGCCTACCTGAACAAGGTCTGCGCCTTCGGCATGGGCCCCGAGGACCTGGGCGGCTACTTCAAGCAGCAGTTCCGCTGGGCCCTGGGCACGGTGGGCCTGCTGCGCTCCATCGGCCGGGAGTTCCTGCGCGGGCCCGGCCGCCTGCCCCCGGCCAAGTGGTGGGAGTATTTCCTCTCGGCCACCCACTACTTCGTGGGCTGGGTCTTCGTGGTCATGGCCGTCTGCCCGGTGCTCTACCTCTTCCTGGACGTGCCCAGCTACTTCGCCCGGCCGGAACTCTATTTCCTGTTCTTCCTGCCCTACGTCATCCTCACCGCGACCATCTTCATCTACTCCATGAGCCAGCGGCGCTACCGATTCCGGGAGCTGGCCCAGGGCATCCTGCTCCAGGCCGTGGCCTTCCCGGTCTATATGAAGGCCTCGCTCCAGGCCGTGTGCGGGGTGCGCGGCAGCTTCGGCATCACCCCCAAGGGGGGCGGCTTCTCCCTGCCCATGCTGCGCCTCTGGCCGCAGCTGGGCCTGGCCCTGCTCTGCCTGGCGGGCTTCACCTGGGGCCTGCTCCGGCTCTGGCACGGCGACGGGCCGCCCCTGGCCCTGGCGGCCAACTCCGCCTGGTGCCTGTACCATTTCGCCCTCCTCTCCACGGTGCTGCACTTCAACTTCCCCGAGGTGGCCCCATGAGCCCGCGGGCCTGGCTGCCGGTCCTGCCGGTGCTGGTCGCCCTGGCCGCCGTCTCGGCCTGCGGCCGCGGCGCAACGGCCCCGCGCAGCACCCCGGCCTTCGGCGTGGCTGTGGAGGGGTGCCCGGTCACGGCGTCCGCCATCGAATCGGCCCGCGCCTCCACCGGCCTGCCCGTGCGGCTGGTGGTCTTCTACCTCCAGTGGCCGGGCGACCCGGCCGCGCCCTGCGCCGACCAGACCGCCGCCCTGGCGGCCAGCCTGCGGGCCATCCGCGCGGCCGGGGCCGTGCCCTGCCTGACCTGGGAGCCCATGAGCATCGGCGCGGGGGGGGCGGAGCGCGCCATCCCGGCCCGGCGCGTCCTGCAGGGGGAGTACGACGCCTACGTCACGGCCTGCGCCCGCATCCTGCGGGACGCGGGCGGCCCGGTGCTGGTGCGCCTGGGGCACGAAATGAATCTCGAACGCTACCACTGGGGCGGCCCGGCCGACGACTACGGCCCGGAGAGTCCGGCGCGCTACCGGGCCCTGTACCGCCACGTGGCGAAGCTGATCCGCGCCCAGGGCGCGGCCAACGTCGCCCTGGTGTTCTGCCCCAACGCCGATTCCGTGCCCCGGGCCGCCTGGAACCGGGTCGAGGCCTACTATCCCGGGCCGGACTGCGTGGACGTGCTGGGCATGGACGGCTACAACTGGGGGACCACCCGCACCAAGGCCGATGCGGGCTACGACAGCGCCTTCCGCTCCTTCGGGGACCTGTTCGGCCCGCTGCGCGACGACCTGCGCGCCCTGGCCCCGGACAAGCCCCTGATGGTCTTCGAGACCGCCTCGGCCTCGGCCGGAGGCGACAAGGCGGCCTGGGCCAAGGCGGCCCTGGAGACGGCCTCCGCCTGGGGGATCGCCGCCGTGGCCTGGTTCGAGGTGGACAAGGAGCTGGACTGGCCCCTGCGCCGCAACGTCTCCGCGGACCCGGCCCCCGCCCTCCGCCCCATGGTGTCCGACGACCCGGCCTGGTTCCGGTTCCCGGGGGAGGCCCGGCCATGAACGAAATGAAGCGCCGCGAACGGCGTCTGGGCGTCGATTCGGTCATCCTGCCCTTTGCGGGGTCCCGCGCCGCGGACTATCAGACCTTCCAGTATCTGTTGCAGGACGTCAGCCCGGGCGGGGTGGGCCTGTCCATGCCCCGCTGGCTGACCATGCGCGAGCTGCTGCACGACGGGGACCGCGTGCACCTGCACCTGCCCTTCGAGCTGCACGGCCGCACGCTCCAGAGCGGCACGGTGACCTGGACCCGCTGGGACGAGGAGCAGGAGTCCCAGCAGGCGGGCGTGGTGCTCGACGCCTACGCCCCGGCCCAGTATCCCGTGTATGTGTCCGTGGCCACCCAGGAGGTCGCCATCGACCTGGCGTCCTTCCGCGGGCTGGAGCATCTCCTGGAGCGGGTGCTCAAGGACTCCGGCCTGCTCAAGCGGGGCATCCTGATCTACCTGAAGCACCTGTCGGCCTATTTCTCCCGGGTCTGCAACCTCAGCCGCGAGGAATACGCCGTATTCCGGGAGCACATCATCGAGGACGTGCGGGCCCAGGTCCAGACCCACCTGGCGGCCCTGGCCGGACTCCAGGACCGGGCCCGCACGGACGGCGAAAAGACCCTCGCGGAGCTGGACCTGGAAGAGCTGCGGGGAAACCTGGAGCCGGAACTCTACATCGACATGTTCAACGCGGCCCTGGGCGACGAGACGGTGGCGCTGTTCCTCAAGGCCATCAAGGAGCTGGAGCGGAAGCTCCTGTCCAACTACAACACCTGCGTCCTGCTCTACATCGGCACGCTCTAGCCGCTACTCCATCTTCCCGGAATAGGCCTTGCGGATGACCAGCACGTTCTCCGGGCGGCCGGGCTTGTAGTCCACGCTGTCCGCCGCGTTGCGGATGAGGAACAGCCCCAGCCCCTCCTCGGGCAGCTCCACCAGGCTGCGGGCCTCCTTCAGGTCCCGGAGCAGCCGTTTCTCGTCCGCCATGGGCAGGCCCCGGTCGTAGACGCAGATGAGGATCCCCGTGCCGTCGGCGGCCAGGCTCAGGCGGACCACACCGTCGTCCCGGCCCTCGTAGGCGTGCTTGATGGCGTTGTTGGCCGCCTCGCACACGGCCAGCTCCAGGGCGGCGCTCTCCTCGCCGGTGAACGGAAGGCCGTGGCAAATGCCGCGCACGGCCAGCCCCAGCAGGTAGACCAGCTCCAGCCGGCTGGCGATGAACATCTGGATGGCTTCCATGCCCTACTCCGCCCGCGCGGCCGAGGACAAGGCCTCCACGGCCTCGGCGGCGGTGTCGAAGATGCGGAACACCCCGCGGTCGAGCCGGGTGATGGCGAACAGCCGGCGGACCTTGTCCCCCAGGGCGCAGACCGCCATCTCGCCCTCCTGCCCCAGGGTCTTCATGCTGGACATGAGCGAGGCCAGCCCGCTGGAGTCCATGAAGTCCACCCGGGAGAGGTCCAGCACGTAGAGCCGCCCCCCCTGCCGGATGAGGTCCACCATGTACCCCTTGAACCGCGGGGCCACGGCGGCGTCCAGCCGCGGAGCCTGGATGGCGACCACCGTGACCCCCTGCTCCGTCCTGTGGCTGAATTCCATACCCCGTCCCTCCTCAGGCTTCTTGGATTTGCACGCAGATGAGCGAAATGTCGTCGTCCGGCGGCCGTCCGTCGGCATGGGCCACGAGCCTGCCGGTCAGGGCGTCGAGCACCTGGCCCGGCAGCCTGTCCGCCGCCTCCCGCAGCGCCGCCGCCAGCCGGTCCTCCCCGAACTGCTCCCCGTCGGGATTCTCCAGCTCCGTCACGCCGTCGGTGTAGGCCAGCAGCATATCGCCCGGGGCCACGCGCACGCGGCCCTGGACATAGGCCGCGCCCAGGCCCACCAGGGTCCCCCCCTCCTCCAGCCGCTCCAGGCGGCCGTCGCGCCGCAGCAGGAGCGGGGCGGGATGCCCGGCGTTGCAGTAGGCCAGCCATCCGGTCCGGCCCTCATAAAGCGCATAAAACATGCTGAAGAACTTGTCGAAACGCTCCAGGGGGAAGGCCTGGTCCAGCCGCCGGAGCACCTCGTCGGGCGGCCGCGGCGCGCCGGTCTCCGCGTCCATGAGCACCCCCGAGGGGGAGAGCTCCTGGGCCACCGTGACGGACACCAGGGCGGCGGGCACGCCGTGGCCGCTCACGTCCACCATGTAGAGCCCGGTGTGTCCCTCCCCCAGGCAGACCACGTTGAAGATGTCGCCGCCGATGCTGGCGCTGGGCATGAAGCGGAAGTCCAGCGCGAAGCCCAGGGCGCAGGTCCCCTCCCGGGGCAGCAGGCTGCGCTGGATGTCGCCCGCCGCCTCCAGGTCCCTGTCGAGGCGACGCTGGCGGGCCTCCAGCTCCGCGTGGGCGGCCTGGAGGGACTCGCGCGCCTTCACGCGATCCGAGATGTCCCGCAGGATGCCCGTGAACAGCCGCTCGGAGCCGAGTCGGACCTCGCTCACCGCCAGCTCCAGGGGAAACACGGCGCCGTCCTTGCGCCGCCCCAGGACCTCGCGGGACCCCTTGCCGATGATCCGGGGCTCGCCGGTTCCGAGGTAGCGGGCGACATACCCGTCGTGCCGGCTGTGGAAGGGCTCCGGCATGAGCATGTTCACGTTGGCCCCCACCAGCTCCTCCTGCGTGTAGCCGAAGGTCCGGCAGGCCGCGGTATTGGCCGAGCGGATGCGCCGGTCCTCCCCCACGGTGAAGATGGCGTCCACGGCGTTCTCCAGCACGGCCGAGAGCCGCGCCTCGCCCCGGCGCAGGGCCTCCTCCGCGGCGACGCGGTGGCCGATGTCCATGACCGTGCCGAAATAGCCCAGAATCCGCCCCGCCTCGTCGCGCCAGGCCGTGGCCCCGCCCGTGAGCCAGGTGACCCGCCCCTCCGGGGAGCGGTAGCGGTATTCCAGGGCGAAGTCCCGGCCCTCGTCCGTGGCCTTGGTCCATTCCGTGAACACGGCGTCCAGGTCCTCGGGATGGATGGCGCTCAGCCAGCCCTGGCCCAGGGCCTCCTCCGCGCTCAGACCCGCGAATTCCCGCCAGCGCCGGTTCACGAACAGGCAACCCCCCTCCGGATCGGTCTCGAAGATGCCCACGGGGCTCATGTCCGCCAGGTTGCGGAAGCGCTGTTCGCTGCGGCGCAGCTCGCGGGTCATCCCGTCCGCCAGGGCCAGCGCCCGGGACCGGGTGTTCAGCACGACCTGGGTGAGGACGGCCAGGAGCAGGGCGATGCTGACGCCGCTCCCCAGGACCAGATGCGGGATGGTGCGGTCCAGGGACGCCTCCCACCCGGGCAGGGACTCGAAGGTCAGGGTCCAGGCCCGGCCGTACACCAGCAGGCTGCGGACGGCGGCGAGCATGGGCGTGTGCGCCTGCGCTGCGCCGGGGGCGTCGGCGGTGCTGGAATACATGAGGTGCCGGGACGCGATCTCCGGGCCGTCGTAGAGCGAGAACCGGACGTCGAGGCCCTGCGCCCCCACGACGCCATGCATGAAGTCGTTCACCCGGAAGGGGCTGTACACGAACCCGCGGATGGCCGCGCGGCGCTCCTCCACGGACCGCAGGGGGGCGGCCGGATCGTAGTACGGCAGGTACATGAGGAACCCGGCCTGGACGCCCCGGTCCGTCTCCTGCACCAGCGTCACCTTGCCGCTGACGGAAGGCCGGCCGGTGTCCCGGGCGTGCTCCATGGCCTTCCGGCGCACGAACTCGCTGAACATGTCGTACCCGAAGGCGCGCCGGTTCCGCTCGTCAAAGGGTTCGAGGTACACGATGGGGGTGTACGTGTCGCGGTATCCGGGCGGACGGATGGCGTAGTCCGGAAACCCCTCGGCCCGGACGGCGGCCACCAGGGCGTCCCGGGTGGCCTTGCGGACCACGGCGGCGTAGCCCACGCCCTGGATGCCGGGGTAGTTCCCCAGCACGTCGAGCCGGTCCACATACTCCCGCCACTGGGTCCGGCTCACCTGGCCCACGGAGTAGAACATGCTCAGGGCCCCGCGCAGGGCCATCTCGTAGGTGCGCAGCCGGTCGACCACGGCTATGGTCAACTCCGTGGCGTGGTTCTCGAAACGCTCCTCGGCCAGCAGGTCGATGAGCCGGGCGGCGTTGCGCCAGCCCGCCCAGGTCACCACCAGGCCGAAGAGCAGGACGAGGACCGCCGCCAGGCGCGGACAACAGGCGCGAACGGCCCGCCGCTCCCCTTCCTGGCCCGTGCCGGTTCCGTTGTCCCGGGGTCGATTCATTACGCCATCCGCTCCGGACGATTCGCCGGACCTGCAAGGCCGCAGCGGCCGTGAGGCCCGATGCTCATCCTATAGTGTATTCCCGAAACCCGGATGAACCGCAACGACTTTCCGCCGCCTCCCCCGGCGTCCGGGTCGCCCGGAAAGGGCGCGGGCCAGGCGGAAGGCGGGGCGGCCTTCGGCCCGGGAGCGGCTAGGGGTGCGCCCCGGCGGTGTCGGCGTCCTCGGCCAGGAAGGCGGCGTAGGGGCGGTCCAGGTGGCGCAGGGAGAAGAGAAACACCGTGCCCGCCGCCGTGATGGTGCAGGCGATGTCCGCATAGTCCCGATCCGCGGCCATGGCGTGCAGGGCCTGCCCGATGGCCTCGGGCGTCAGGTCGAAGGGCGGGGCCTGGAACAGGTGCACGGGCAGGGGGCGGGGGTAGTCCCGGGAGTTGCCGCGCACCTCCTCGGCGATGAGCGCCACGGGCGCAGCCCGGCGGTCCAGGATGCGGGCGTAGGTGCGGCTCATGACCGCCGGGGCGTGGTACAGCCGCCGCCCGTCCAGGCCCTCGAACCCCGCCAGGTCCGAGCGCGCCTCCAGCAGCCCGGGCAGGGCCGCGCGCCAGGCGGCCGACTGCGCCTCGTCCATGACGCCCGCCTCGTCCATGACGCCGTCCGGCCCCCCATCCGATCTCTGCGCCCCGCCGTCGCCCCGGGCCCGCCCGGCCAGGGCGGCCAGCACGGCCTCGGCGTCCACCAGCCGCCGCTCGCGCCCGGCCGCGCGCACGACCTCGGCCGCGGCGTCGGACAGGGCGGCCAGCGCCTCCGGGGTCACGACGCCTCCCCGGGGGCCAGGCCCCGCCGGGCCAGCTCCCGGCCCACCGCGTCCAGGCCCAGCCGGGCGTAGGCGGCCCGCGTGGGCGCGCCGCCCGCCGGGTCCCAGCCCATGAGCTCGTAGAACTGCGTCAGGGCCAGGGTCGCGTCGCCGCGCTCCATGCGCACCGTGCCCCGGGTGAAGGGCTCGGCCCCGTTCGGGTCCTCGAAGGCCCAGGCGGGCACAATGTCGTGCCTGCCCCGCAGGTCCGTGGTCCCCATGTCCCGGATGGTCAGGGCCCGGTGCAGGGTGAAGATGCGCTCCCCCACCCGGTCCAGGCCCTCGCGGTCCAGGTCCCGGCCCGTGGCCAGGGCGTAGTATTTGGACTCCAGGCTGTCGTCGCCCCGGTAGCCCAGGTCGCGCAGGGGCGAGGCCACCCAGGGGCCCATCCAGTTACAGATGCCCAGGCTGTCGTGGAGCTCCTTGCGCACCAGGGCCCAGCGGGCGCGCCGGGCCTTGGCCGGGTTCATGCGGGTGTAGTCGCCGGGC
Source organism: Desulfovibrionaceae bacterium (assembly GCA_050255855.1). Lineage (GTDB taxonomy): Bacteria > Desulfobacterota > Desulfovibrionia > Desulfovibrionales > Desulfovibrionaceae. The sequence continues at coordinate 1,958 of JBFWIY010000005.1, read as the reverse complement.
GCGTCCACCGCGTCGGGCGAGCCCCAGATCTCCTCGGCCAGGCGCTTCTGCACCGCGATGGGCAGGCCGTTGCGCACGAAGTTGGTGTGGGAGTGGCACTGGGCGTCGCGGTTGTACTGGGTGTTGATGATGAGCCCGCACTGGGCGTCGTCGTCATGGGCGTGGTGCTTGGCGTGGCCCATCTTCCAGTAGCGCGCGGCGCGGTCCGCGGCCCAGGCGGACTCGGGCACGCCCCACTGGTCGAAGATCCCGCCCGTGCCCCGGCTGAGCACGTCGCCCAGCTCGCCCTGGCGCAGGGCGATGCGCGGGATGATGTCCAGGAGAAAGGCCGGATCGCCCGCCTCCCAGAGGTCCCAGGGCACGGAGGCGTATTCCGCCGCGCCCAGGGCCCGTTGCAGGACGCCGTCGGTCTTGAGCTTGATGAGGTCGCGCTGGATCTGGCCGTAGTTGCTCCACAGGCCCAGGTCCCCGGCCAGCTGCATGCCCACCATGCAGGCCTCCAGGGCGGCCCGGCCCTTGGGCCCGTCGGGCAGTTTGGGGAAAAAGGTCCGGCCGAAGGTCAGGCCCATGCAGGTGCCCTGGGCCGTGGCGCGCAGGCCGTACTTGTCCGCCACCTCCGGGACCTTGAGCACGGTGTGGCAGCTGATGGGGCAGGCGGTGCAGCCGCTGCCGCGCACGGTGTGCTCCCAGGCCTGCTGGCCCAGCCAGAACACCCCGCTGTTGGTGCGGTAGGCGATGCGGTCCAGGTCGTGGATGCCGCCGTCGATGACCACGGGCGGCTCGGCCGCGCCCCAGCTCTTGCCGGGCTCGCCCACCCAGCGCGAGGCCGGGTTGTAGTATTCGGACTCGGGCGTGGGAAAGGCCGGGACCACGTGCTGGTTGTTGCCGCCCAGGATGGAGAGGTGGAATCTGACGAGCCCCTCCCACTGCTCCCGGTCGCCCGCGATGCCCACGCCGCCGCTCCCCTGCACGCCGATGGCCTTGAGGTTCTTGGACCCCATGACCCCGCCCACGCCGCCCGCGGTGTGGGACAGGGCGTTGGCCACCAGGGCCAGGGGCGCGAGCCGCTCCCCGGCCGGGCCGATGGCCGCCACCACGCAGTCCGCGCCCATCTCCCGGCTGATGGACAGCGTGGTCTCGCGGATGCCCCGGCCCCAGAGGGGACGCGCGTCGCGCAGCTCCACCCGGGCGTCGCGGATGAACAGCCAGACCGGCTTCTCGGCCCGGCCCTCCACGATGACGGCGTCGTATCCGGCGTACTTGAGCTTGGCCGCGAACTGGCCGCCCATGTGGCCGGAACCCACCAGGGGCCGGGGCCAGCAGCTGGGAAAGATGGTGGTGACGGCGGTGCGGCCGTTGCAGGGCACGCCCGTGCCCGCCAGCACCCCGGTGGCGAAGACGAGCTTGTTGGCCGCGTCAAAGGGGCCGACGCCCGCGGGGACCTCCTCCCAGAGCACCCGGTAGCCCAGGCCCGTGCCGCCGAGCACGTCGCCGTAATGCTCCCGGGTGTCCTCGGTGCGGATGCGGCCGGTGGAGAGGTCCACGCGCAGGACCTTGCCGGCGAAGCCTTGGGATCGGGCGGGCATGGGGGCTCCTGGTTCGGGGTTCCGGTTCAGGCCTTCGGTCCGGACGTCGGGGCCGGCGTCGGGGACGGCGTCGGGACACGAACGGGGTGGGTCAGGTCGGTCCAGGGGACGTAGCGCAGGGCCCCGGCCGGGCAGGCCGCCACGCAGCGGGGCCGCCCGTGGCACAGGAAGCACTTGGACGCCACCTGGCGCTCCTGGTCAAAGGTCATGACGTGCCAGGGGCAGGCCTCCACGCATTGGCCGCAGCCCGTGCAGCGCGCCTCGTCCACCATCCAGGCCCCGGTCTCGGGCTCGGGCGCGATGGCCCCTTCCGGGCAGGCGGCCACGCAGGGGGCCGGGGGCGGGCACTGGCGGCAGACCCCCTGGACCACG
>JBFWIY010000004.1:0-18523 GCA_050255855.1 Desulfovibrionaceae bacterium | reverse complement strand
TGGAGGCCGGAGACGTGCCCGGCGGGCCCTTCCGCTTCGTGTCCGGGCCCCCCGCCGCCCTCAACGAACGCATGGAGCGCGGCGAGCTGGACGTGTCCTCCGCCTCCAGCGTGGAATACGCCACCCGGCCCGAACGCTATCTCCTGGTGCCGGACCTGGCCATCGGCTCGCGCGGGCCTGTGCAGTCCGTGCTCCTGCTCGCCCGGCGGCCCGTGCAGGACCTGGACGGCCGGGAAGTCCTGGTCAGCGCCCAGACCCACACCTCCGCCGCCCTGCTCCACGTGCTCTTCACCCGGCGCTACCGCATCCGCACGGCCTACCGCACCGGCGACGCCACGGCCGAACTCACCGCGGGGCAGCGGCCCGAGGCCATCCTGTGCATCGGGGACGAGGCCCTGCTCCTGCGCCGCCACCCGGACTACCCGGTGACTCTGGACCTGGGCGAGGCCTGGCGGCAATGGACCGGCCTGCCCTTCATCTTCGGGGTGTGGATCGTGCGGCGCGAGGCCTGGGAACGGCAGCCCGAGCGCATGGCCGCGGCCTGCCGGGCCCTGCTGGCGGGCAAGGCCGCCGGGCAGGCGTCCATGGCCGCCATCTGCGACCTGGCCGCCCAACAGACCGGCATGGGGCACGAAGAGGTGTGTTCGTATTTCCGGGGCCTGGCCTACGACCTGGGCCCTGAGGAGCAGAGCGGGCTGCGGCTCTTCTTCCGCCACCTGGCCGCGGTGGGCCGCATCCCGGCCGTGCCGGACCTGGCCTTCGCCCCGCTGGAGGACGTCGCGGCCCCGACCGTCCCTACCCGGCGAGCCGGCTGATAAGGAAATCCATGAAGATGCGCTCGCAGGGGGCCAGGCTCCGGCCGGTGAGCCGCACCAGCCAGTAGCGCCGCGGCATGGGCGGCAGGCCCAGGTTCAGCAGCCGCAGCTCCCCGCGGTCCAGCATGGCCTGGGCCGAGAGGCGGGACACCGCCGTCAGCCCCACCCCGCAGGCGGCCAGGCGCAGGGCCACGGCGTTGCTCGGGGCCACGGCGGCCACGCGCAGCCGGGCCAGGTCCCGGCCCGCCGCAGCCAGGCCCTCGGCGAAGCGGTGCCGGGTGCCCGAGCCCACGGGCCGCAACACCCAGGGCTGCTCCTCGAACCGATCCAGATCCGGCTCGAAACCCGGCGCGCCCACCACCACCAGTTCGTCCTCCCACAGGGGCTGCGCCGTAAGCATGCCCGGGCCGGGATCGCGGCCCGTGACCCCCAGGGGCACCTCGCCGCGCTCCAGGGCGTGCAGCACCGTGGCGGAGTCCCCACCGCGCAGCTGTACGGACACCCCGGGGTGGCGCTCCAGAAAATCCGCCAGCAGGACCGGCAAGAGGTGCTCCCCGGGCACGTTGCTCGCCCCCAGGGCCAGCTCCCCCGCCACCCGGCCGCGCAGGGCCGAGAGCTCGGCGGGCAGGGCCATGATCTCGGCCAGGGGGCCGCGCACCCGCTCGTACAGGGCCTGCCCCGCCGGCGTGGGCATGACCCGGCGCGCCAGCCGGTCGAACAGGGCCTGGCCGAACTCCTTCTCCAGGGCGGCCACGTGGGAGCTCACCGTGGGCTGGGAGAGCTCCAGGGCCTCGGCGGCCAGGGAGAAACTCCCGGTCTCGTAGACCTTGCAAAAGGCGGAAAGCTTGCGAAAATCCATAGGCTGAATATTTTAGATAGGGAAAATCTATAGGTTAGGGCAAAAAAAGGGCGGGCCAGCGGCCCGCCCCGGAATGCCTTCTACTCGGCGGCAGCCTCGGGGGCCGGCTTCTCGGCCTCCTTCTTGGGGGCGGCCTTCTTCTTGGGCTTGGCCTCGGCCTCGGCGGCCTTGGGCTTTTCGTCCTTGGCCTTCTTCTCGCCCTCGGGCTTTTCGGCCTTGGCGGGCTTCTCAGCCTTGGCGGCCTTCTCGGCCTGTTTGGTCAGCTCGATGATGACCAGGGGGGCGCAGTCGCCCTTGCGGGGCTGGACCAGCTTCAGGATGCGGGTGTAGCCGCCGCCACCGCCCACAAAGCGGGGAGCGATCTCGTCGAAGAGCTTCTGCACCAGCTGATGGCAGCCCAGGGTCTTGTACACCAGACGGCGGGAGTGCAGGTCGTTGCGCAGAGCCAGGGTGATGAGCTTCTCCACCACGCTGCGCAGCTCCTTGGCCTTGGCCTCGGTGGTGCGGATCTGCTCGTAGGTGAGCAGGGCCCGCGACATGTTGCGCAGCAGGGCCTTGCGGTGGGAGTTGTTGCGGCTGAGCTGGCGGCCGGATTTATTATGCCTCATTGTTTTCTTTCCCCTTCAACCAGTCCTGAAGCTTCTTGTCGAAGTCCTCAAGGGTCATGCCGAACTTGAGGTTCATGTTTTCGAGCACGCGGCGGATTTCGTCCAAGGACTTGCGGCCGAAGTTCTTGGTCTTGAGCATGGCCTGCTCGGTGCGCTGCACCAACTCGCCAACGAACTGGATGTTGGCGGCCTTGAGGCAGTTGGTGGCCCGGACGGAGAGCTCCAGCTCGTCGATGCGCTTGAAGAGGTTCGGATTCAGGCTGGAGCCGTCCTCGTCCTCGGGCTGCTTCTGCGAGTTGAGCTCGTCGAAGTTGATGAAGACGGACAGCTGGTCCTTGAGGATCTTGGCGCTGTAGGCCAGGGCGTCGTCGGGGCTGACGGAGCCGTCGGTCCAGATCTCCAGGATGAGCTTGTCGTAGTTGGTCATCTGCCCGACGCGGGCCTGCTCCACGTTGAACGCCACCTTCTTCACGGGGGAGAAGCTGGAGTCCAGGGTGATGAGCCCGATGTCGTCGGAGAGGCCGTCGTGCATCTCGGCCGGGACGTAACCCTTGCCCATGCGGATCTCCAGCTCCATCCGCAGCGGCCGGTCCTCGGAGAGGGTGGCGATGTGCTGGTCCTTGTTCAGGACACGGATGTTCTGGTTTTCCTTGATGGCCGCGGCCGTGACCGCGCCCATCTTGTCGGCCTCAAGCACCAGGATCTGCGGCTCCACCGAAGTCATGGCGAAGCGCACCTGCTTGAGATTGAGGACGACCTCGGTGACGTCCTCCATCACCCCCTCGATGGTGGTGAACTCGTGCTGCACTCCGTCGATGCGGGCGGAGACGATGGCCCCCCCCTGCAACGAGGACAGAAGCACCCGGCGCAGGGCGTTGCCGATGGTGGTGCCGAACCCGCGTTCCAGAGGCTCGCACACGAACTTGCCGTACATCCGGTTGGACTTGGCGTCGCGCGCCAGCTGTTCCGGCTTCACCAGCTCGGACCAGTTGCGGGTATTGATGAGCCTTTCGCCGTCTTGAACGAGCATGCAAACGTTCCTGTCGATGGTTACTTGGAATAGAGCTCGACAATGAGCTGCTCATTGATGGGCAGCTGGATGTCTTCCCGGGTGGGCAGGGCCTTGACCATCCCCTTGAAGTTCGGGGCGTCGGCCTCCAGCCATTCGGGAAGGCCGCGGCGACCCACCACATCCTGGGCCTCGGTGATCACCGGGACCTTCCGGGACTCCTCGCGCACCTCGATGAGGTCGCCGGCCTTGACCTGCTGGGACGGCACGCTCACGCGGCGGCCGTTGAGCTTGAAGGTGCCGTGCAGCACCAGCTGGCGGGCCTGCTCGCGGGAGTTGGCGAAGCCGAGGCGGTAGATGACATTGTCCAGGCGGCGCTCCAGCATGATGAGCAGGTTGGCGCCCGTGGCGCCCTTCTGCAGGTCGGCCATGTGGAAGTAGCGGCGGAACTGGCGCTCCAGAATGCCGTACATGCGGCGGACCTTCTGCTTCTCGCGCAGCTGCACGGCGTAGTCGGACAGCTTCTTGCGGAGCTTGCCGGCCCCGCCGGGGGCGTAGGGCCGGCGCTCATAGGCGCACTTGTCGGTGAAGCAGCGGTCGCCTTTGAGGAAGAGCTTGGCGCCCTCCCGGCGGCACTGACGGCATTTTGCATCGGTATATCTGGCCAAGGGAAACCTCCTCAGACCCGGCGGCGCTTGGGCGGACGGCAGCCGTTGTGGGGAATGGGCGTGATGTCGCGGATGAAGCTCACCTTCATGCCGGCGGCGGAAATGGCGCGCATGGCGGCCTCCCGGCCGGAGCCGGGGCCGGTGACGTAGATACCCACGCTCCGCATGCCGTTGTCCATGGCGGTGCGGGCGGCGCCTTCGGCGGCCAACTGGGCGGCGAAGGGCGTGCTCTTGCGCGAGCCCTTGAACATGCTCCCGGCGCTGCCCCAGCTCACCACGTTGCCCTTCTGGTCGGTGAAGGTGATGATGGTGTTGTTGAAGGTGGCCTTGATGTGAACGTGGCCCACCGGGATGTTTTTCTTTTCTTTCTTCTTGGCTATACGCCGAGGTTTCGCCATGACGGGTCTCTCCAGGGAATTGATGTAGCGATGGACGCCTTACTTCTTGGTAACCTTTTTCTTACCCACCACAGAGCGACGCGGACCCTTGCGGGTGCGGGCGTTGGTGTGGGTGCGCTGGCCACGGGCGGGCAGCCCCTTGCGGTGGCGCAGGCCACGGTAGCAGCCGATGTCCATCAGCCGCTTGATGTTCTGGGTCAGTTCCCGCCGCAGGTCGCCCTCGACCTTGTAGTTGGATTCGATCTCTTTGCGAATGAGATTCGTCTCATCGGCGGAAAGGTCGTCGGAGTTTTTGGCCCAGGCCACTCCGACGGAGTCCAAAATCTTGACCGCCGTCGTACGGCCGATGCCGTAGATGTAGGTCAGCGCAATGTCCATCCGCTTGTTCTTCGGAAGGTCAACACCGGCGATTCGAGCCACGACTCTCCCCCTTATCCCTGACGCTGCTTGTGCCGAGGATTGTCGCAGATGACCCGCAGCACGCCCTTGCGCCGAATGATCTTGCACTTGGGACACATTTTTCTAACCGAAGGCCTGACTTTCATGTCCGTCTCCATATGTGGGGTTTGGCGTTTGCAAACCCCTTGATATCCTTGCGCTCAATTTCCGCCTTTTGCCTTCTCGGCGAAAAAGCGAAGGGTTCTCTTACAGACTTTTACAACAAAACGCAAGGGGCGGGGCTCCCCCCTAGTCCGATACGCTCAGGATCTGCGGCCCGTCCTTGGTCACCGCCACGCAGTGCTCGAAATGCGCGGACAGGCTCCGATCCCTGGTCACCGCCGTCCAGTTGTCGGACAGCACCTCCACCTCGCCCGTGCCCAGCCCCACCATGGGCTCGATGCACAGCACCATCCCCGCCTTCAGGGGCGGGCCCTGGATGCCGCGCGGCACGAAATTGGGCACCTCGGGCTTCTCGTGCAGGTGCGCGCCCAGGCCGTGGCCCACATAGCGGCGGACCACATGCAGGCCCGCGCCTTCCACGCAGTTCTGTACGGCGAGCGAGATCTCGTACAGATTGTGGCCGACCTTGGCCTGCTCGATGCCCTTCATCAGGGACTGCCGGGTCACGTCCAGGAGCTTTCGCACCTGGGGCGAGACCTCCCCCACCGCAAAGGTGCGGGCGGAGTCGCCGTAGAACCCCTCGTACACCACGCCCATGTCGAAGCTGACGATGTCCCCTTCCTTCAGGATGCGATCCCGGGAAGGGAACCCGTGCACCACTTCCTCGTTCACCGAGCAGCACAGCACGTAGGGGAACCCGTTGTACCCCAGGAAGGCCGGCCGGACATGGTGTTCGGCGCAGCGGGCCCGGGCGACATCTTCAAAGAGCATGGTGGCTGCGCCAGGTTGCACCAGGGTCCCCAGTTCGTCGAGGATCCGGGACACGATCCTGTTGGCCTCGCGCAGCAGGCCGATTTCATGGTCGTTCTTGAGGAAGATTCCTCTGAACTTCTTCAAAGCTTACCGTCTTCCTTTCGCCCTTCCAGCCTTGCCCATCAACCCCTCGTACTGCCGGGAGATGAGGTGCGATTCGATCTGCCCCATGAAGTCCATGGCCACGCCGACGATGATGAGCAGCGAAGTGCCGCCGAAGTAGAAGGGCACGTTGAACTTGGCGATGAGGAACATGGGCAGCACGCAGACGGCCGACACGTAGGCCGCGCCCCACAGGGTGATGCGGGCCAGGACCTTGTCGATGTACTCCTTGGTGCGCGCGCCCGGACGAATGCCGGGAATGAACCCGCCCTGCTTCTGGATGTTCTCCGCGATCCCCTTGGGATCGAAGACGATGGCGGTGTAGAAGTAGCAGAAGAAGACGATGACCGCCACGTACACCAGGTTGTAGAGCACGTTGGTGGGCGAGAGGTACACGTCCGAGAAGTGCTTCAGCCAGCCCACGCCGGAGAACTTGGCGATGGTGGCCGGGAAGAGCAGCAGGCTCGACGCGAAGATGGGCGGAATAACGCCCGCGGTGTTGATCCGCAGGGGCAGGTGGGTGGTCTGGCCGCCCACCATGCGCCGACCCATCTGGCGCTTGGCGTAATGGATGGGGATGCGCCGCTGGGCGCGCTCCACGAACACGATGCAGGCGAGCACCGCCAGCATGCCGAGCACCAGCACCAGCACCTCCAGCGGAGAGTAGACCCCCTCGCTCATGAAGGAGAAGGTGCGCGCGATGGCGCTGGGCAGACCGGACACGATGCCCGCGAAGATGATGAGCGAGATGCCGTTGCCCACGCCGCGCTCGGTGATCTTCTCACCGATCCACATGAGGAACACGGTGCCCGCGGTGAGGGTCAGGGCGGTGAGCATGCAGAACCCGAGGTTGAACTCGGTGATGCCGTGCACCACGCCCATCTGGATGAGCCCCGCCGCGATGGCGAAGCCCTGCACCAGGGTGATGATGACCGTGCCGTAGCGGGTCCACTGGGTGATCTTCTTGCGCCCGGCCTGGCCCTCCTCCTTCTGCAGCCGCTTCAGCTCGGGGCTGACCACGGTGAGCAGCTGGAGGATGATGGAGGCCGAGATGTACGGCATGATGCCCAGCGTCAGGATGGAGAAGCTCTTCAACCCGCCGCCGGAGAACATGTTGAACAGGCCCAACAGCGTGTCCGAGGCCTCCTTGAAGATGTTCTCCAGGGCGGCCGCGTCGATGCCCGGCACCGGAATATGGATGCCCACGCGATACACGATGAGCAAAAGCGCCGTCCAGAGGAGGCGCTTTTTCAGTTCCGGAACGCGGGCGAGATTCTCAACACCGGAAAGGGCCACGGGCTACTCCGCTACGTCGGGTTGGGGCTCCAGGGACTTGACCGTCCCGCCGGCGCCGGTGATCTTGGCGGCGGCGGTGGCGGAGAAGCGATGCGCCTCCACGGTCACGGCCGAGGCGACCTCGCCCACGCCGAGCACCTTCACCGCGCTGCCCGCGGGGCACAGGCCCCGGGCGTAGATGTCGGCCAGGGTGATCTCGGTCTGGCCGGGGAAGGCCTCCAGCAGACGGCTGAGGTTGATGGCCTCGTACTCCACGCGGAAGGGATTCTTGAATCCGCGCTTGGGCAGGCGCCGGGCCAGGGGCATCTGGCCGCCCTCGAAGCGGGCCGGCACCGAGCCGCCGGAGCGGGCGAGCTGGCCCTTGTGGCCGCGGCAGCTGGTCTTGCCGTGGCCGGAGCCGGAGCCGCGGCCCACGCGCTTGCGGCCCTTGTATTCCTCGGCGAACGGATACAGTTCGTGCAGCCTCATTGGGACACTACCTCCACCAGGTGCTTCACGCTATGGATCATGCCCTGCACCGCGGCGTTGTCCTCAAAGGACTTTTCCTGGCGGATCTTGCGCAGGCCCAGGGCCTTGAGGGTGGCCCGCTGCATGGGGCTGCACCCGATCTTGCTCTTCACAAGCCGTACCGTGATCTCGGCCATGGCTTAAACCTCTTTGACTGGCTTGGGCGCCTGGGCGCTATTTCCGGGGCGTGGCCAGCTTCCGGCCGCGCAGCTGCGAGACGTCGTCCGCGCTGCGCAGGGAGGCCAGGCCGGTCATGGTGGCCCGCAACACGTTGTGCGGGTTGCTGGTGCCGATGGCCTTGGTCAGGATGTCGTTGATGCCGACCGCCTCCATGACGGCGCGCACCGGGCCGCCGGCGATGATGCCGGTACCCTTGCTGGCGGGCTTGAGCAGCACACGACCGGCGCCGTAGCGCCCCACGATCTCATACGGCAGGGTGCCGTCGAGCACGGGGATGTCGATCATGGCCTTCTTGGCCCGCTCGCTGGCCTTGCGGATGGCCTCGGGGACCTCGTTGGCCTTGCCCAGCCCGTAGCCCACCTTGCCCTGGCCGTCGCCGACCACAACAAGGCAGCTGAAGGAGAAGCGGCGGCCGCCTTTGACCACCTTGGCCACGCGGTTCAGGTAGACGATCTTTTCAACCAGCCCGGATTCGTTCTGTTCCATCATGTCGGTTACCTTGCGGTCTGTGTGTGCGGCCTAAAACTTGAGGCCGCCCTCCCGGGCGCCGTCGGCCAGGGCCTTGACGCGGCCGTGATAGATATAGCCATTGCGGTCGAACACGACCTCGTCGATGCTCAGCGCTTTGGCCTTGGCCGCGATGTCCTTGCCGACCTTGTCGGCAGTGGCGCGGTTGCACCCGGCCTTCTCGCCCGCCTTGACCAGCGTCAACGAGGACGAGCTGACCAGGGTCACGCCGGTCTCGTCGTTGACGAGTTGGGCGTAGAGGTGGGCGTTGGAGCGGAACACCACCAGCCTGGGGCGCTGGGCCGTGCCGGAGATCTTTTTGCGGATGCGGATTTTGCGACGCTTCCGCGCATGTTCGCTGCTGAAACTCATGACGCGCTCCGTTTACTTGGCGCCGGACTTGCCGGCCTTGCGACGAATCTGCTCGTCGATGTACTTGATGCCCTTGCCCTTGTAGGGCTCGGGCGGGCGCACGCGGCGGATCTGCGCCGCCACTTCACCCACGAGCTGCTTGTCGATGCCGGAGACGAAGAGCTTGCTGCCCTCGGCCCGGGCGGCGATCCCCTTGGGCAACGGATACTCCACGGGATGGGAGTAGCCCACGGTGAGCACCACCTTGTCGCCCTGCACGGCCACCTTGTAGCCGACGCCGACGACCTCAAGACCGCGCTCAAAGCCCTTGGTCACGCCGTCGATGCAGTTGGCCAGCAGCGTGCGGCGCAGACCATGCTGGCTGCGGGCCGTGCGGGACTCCTCGGCGCGGGTGATGACCACGGCGCTCCCTTCCAGGACGTACTGGACGGACGGGTCGGCGGGGGTGACCAGGGTGCCCTTGGGGCCCTTGATCTGGATCTCGCCCTTCCCGATGGTCACCTCGACGCCCGAGGGAACCGGGACAGGTTTCTTGCCTATTCTGGACATGGCGACAACCTCGTTACCAGATTTCGCACAGCACTTCGCCGCCGGCGCCCTGGCTCCGGGCCTGCTCGCCCTCCAGCACCCCGGAGGATGTGGAGAGGATGCAGATGCCCAGTCCATTCTGGACGTGCGGGATCTCGTGCACGCCGACGTACACACGCCGGCCAGGGGTGCTGATCTTCTTCAGCCCCGCAATGAGGGGGCGGCCATTGGCATACTTGAGGGTCAGGTCCATGGAGGGACCCTGCACCTCGAAGTCCGAAATGAAGCCCTGCTCCTTGAGGATGCCAGCGATGGCGGCCTTCACCTTGGACGCCGGCACGGACACGGTTTTGTGGAACGCGCCGTGGGCGTTGCGGATGCGGGCAAGCATGTCGGAAATGGGATCGATAACAGCCATGATGACTCCTCGCGCCTACCAGCTGGCCTTGCGCACACCGGGCAGTTCACCGGCAAGCGATTTGTTGCGGAAGCAGATGCGGCAGATGCCGTAGCGCCGCAGGAAGGCACGAGAACGGCCGCAGATGGGGCAGCGGTTGTACGCGCGCGCCGAGAACTTGGGTTTGCGTTGGGCCTTGACCCGTAAACTCGTCCTGGCCAAAACAGCCTCTCCTTACTTTTTGAAAGGCATACCGAGAAGCTCAAGCAGCTTCTTGCCTTCCTTGTCGGTCTTGGCGGTGGTGCACACCGTGATGTTCATACCCTTGGGATGCTCCACCCGGTCGATGTTGATCTCGGGGAAGATGGAGTGATCCTTGATGCCCAGGGTGAAGTTGCCGCGCCCGTCGAACCCGCGATCCGGAACGCCGCGGAAGTCGCGCACCCGGGGCAGGGCGAAGTTCACCAGTTTGTCGAGGAAGTCCCACATCATGTCGTGGCGCAGGGTGACCCGGCAACCGACGCTCATGCCCTCACGGAGCTTGAAGGCGGCGATGGACTTCTTGGCCTTGCAGACCACGGCCTTCTGGCCGGCGATCATGGTCAATTCCTTGGCCGCATCCTCGATCATCTTGTTGTTCTGGCTGGCGGCGCCGAGCCCGATGTTCAAGCTGACCTTCGTGATCTGCGGCAGCTCCATGGGGCTCGTATAGCCGAACTCCTTCTGGAGCTCAGGAACCACCTTCTCGGCGTAAAGAGTTTGCAAACGCGTCATGGCCGTCACCTTAATCGAACTGTTCGTTGCACTTCTTGCAGTAACGGACCTTCTTGCCGTCCTTGGTGCGGCGGTAGCCGATGCGGGTGGGGGTGGTGCACGCACCACACATCACCTGCACGTTGGAGGCGTCGATGGGCATTTCCTTGTCCACGATACCTCCCGCCTGCCCGGCATAGGGATTGGCCCGCGTGTGGCGTTTGGCGACGTTCACCGTCTCCACCACCACCTTGCCATGTTTGGTCAGCACCTTCAGGACGCGGCCGATCTTGCCCTTGTCCTTCCCGGCGATGACCATCACCTTGTCGTTCTTGTGAATCTTCATTACCGCAACCCTTTGTCCGCGTGTCCCTAGAGCACTTCGGGCGCCAGCGAGACGATCTTCATGAAGTTCTTCTGGCGAAGCTCACGGGCCACGGGTCCGAAGATACGGGTCCCGACGGGCTCGTTGGCGTTGTTCAGAAGCACCGCGGAGTTGTTGTCGAACTTGATGAAGGATCCGTCGGCGCGGCCGACCTCTTTGCTGGTGCGGACGATGACGGCGCGGAGCACGTCGCCCTTCTTCACCTTGGAGTGCGGCATGGCCTCCTTCACCGAGACCTTGATGATGTCGCCGACGCTGGCGTACCGCCGCCGGGAACCGCCAAGCACCTTGATGCAGGCGACCTTCTTGGCGCCGGAGTTGTCGGCGACGTCGAGCTGAGATTCAACCTGGATCATGACCCGATCTCCCTTACACAGCCTTTTCCAGAACCTGCACCAGGTGCCACCGCTTGCGGCGGGACAGCGGACGCGATTCCACGATCTGAACCTTGTCGCCGATCCCGCACGTATTCTCGGGATCGTGGGCCATGAACTTTTTCCGGCGGCGGATGTACTTCTTGTACAGCGGGTGCTTCACCAGGGTTTCCACGCGGACCACGATGGTCTTGTCGGCCTTGTCGGAGACGACCATGCCCACCAGGACCCGGCGGTTACCCGTAACATTGATTTCAGCCATGACTACTTGGCCCCCATTTGGCGTTCCCGCTGCACGGTCAGGATACGGGCGATCTCCCGCTTCACGGCCGGAAGCTGCTGGGTGTTCTCGAGCTGGGCCGTGGCGTGCTTGAAGCGCATGCCGAACAGCTCGGTCCGCTTCTCGACCAGGGTTTCGGCCAGCTTGGCGTCATCCATTTCGCGAAGAGCCTTGATGTCCATTACTCAACGCCCTCCTTCAGCACGATGGCGGTCTTCACCGGCAGCTTGTAGGCGGCGCGCTTGAGGGCTTCCTTGGCCAGCTCCAGGCTGACGCCCTTGACCTCGTAGAGCACGCGGCCCGGCTTGACCGGAGCAGCCCAGCCTTCCGGAGCGCCCTTACCGGAGCCCATGCGGACTTCAGCGGGCTTCTTGGTCACCGGATAGTCGGGGAAGACCCGGATCCAGACCTTACCGCCACGCTTGATGTGCCGCATGATGGCCACACGGGCGGCCTCGATCTGCTGCGCGGACAGCCGGGCAGGCTCCAGGCACTTCAGCCCGATCTCACCGAAAACGATGGTGTTACCGCGCTGGGCCTTGCCTTTGATGCGGCCCTTCTGCTGCTTGCGGTATTTGACTTTGTTGGGAGCGAGCATCAGTGTTCCACCTCTTGATCCAGAATCTCACCCTTGAAGATCCACACCTTGACGCCGATGACGCCATAGGTGGTGCGGGCGATGGCGTAGCCGTAGTCGATGTCCGCGCGCAGGGTGTGCAGCGGGACGCGGCCGTCGCGGTACCACTCGGCGCGGGCGATCTCCGCCCCGGCCAGACGGCCGGCGCAGGCGACCTTGATGCCCTCGGCGCCGAACTTGCGCGACAGGCTCACCGTGCGCTTCATGGCGCGGCGGAAGGCCACGCGGCGCTCCAACTGGGTGGCGATGTTCTCGGCCACCAGCTGGGCGTCCACCTCGGGGCGACGGATCTCGTTCACCTCGATGGCGATGTCGGCCTTGAATTCCTTCTTCAGGTCCTCGCGCAGCTTCTCGATCTCCACGCCCTTGCGGCCGATGACGATGCCCGGACGCGCGGTGTGCAGGATGAGCCGCACCTTGTTGCCGGCGCGCTCGATCTCGATTTTGGCGATGCCGGCCTGGTACAGCTTCTTCTTGACGTACTTGCGAAGCTTGTCGTCCTCCAGGACGAAGGCCGGATATTCCTTGGTGCTGAACCAGCGGGAGAGCCACGGCTTGTTGTAGCCCAGCCGGAACCCGTAGGGATGTACTTTCTGACCCATAGCGTCCTTCCTAGATGTCCTTGACCACAACGGTGATGTGGCTGGTGCGTTTGCGGATGCGGTAGGCGCGGCCGTGAGCGCGCGGCATGATCCGCTTCCAGGCGGGACCCTCGTTGACCAGCACCTGGTGGACCTTGAGGCTGTCCACATCCACGCCGGGCTGCTGCTCGGCGTTGGCCACGGCGGAATACAGCACCTTGGAGAGCACCCCGGCAGCCTTCTTGGGGGTGAACTTCAGGATGTTCAGGGCGTCCTCCACGGGCTTGCCCTGAATATTCTCCGCCACGATGCGGACCTTTCGCGGGGAGACCCGCAGAAACTTGATGACAGCTCTGGCTTCCATGTCCGCGCTCCCTACTTCTTCTTCTTGCGGTCGGCCGCATGGCCGAAGAAGGTGCGGGTGGGCGAGAACTCGCCGAGCTTGTGCCCGACCATGTTCTCGGTGACGAAAACGGGGATGAACTTCTTGCCGTTGTGCACGGCGAAGGTCAGCCCCACCATGTCGGGCACGATGGTGGAACGGCGGGACCAGGTCTTGATGACGCGGCGGTCTCCGGCATCGTTGGCGCGCTCGACCTTCTGGGCGAGGTGGCCGTCCACGAAGGGGCCTTTCTTCAGCGATCTGGGCATGACGATTACTCCTACTTCTGGCCGCGGCGCTTGACGATGAGCGTGTTGGAGGCCTTCTTGCGGCTACGGGTCTTGTAGCCCTTGGTCGGCTTACCCCACGGGGTGCAGGGGTGACGGCCGCCGGAGCTGCGGCCCTCGCCGCCGCCCAACGGGTGGTCGATGGGGTTCATGGCCACGCCGCGGACCTTGGGACGACGGCCGAGCCAACGGTTGCGGCCGGCCTTGCCCAGGGAAACTTTCTCGTGGTGGATGTTGCCCACCTGCCCCACCGTGGCGATGCAGGTCGCCAGCACCTTGCGGACCTCGCCGGAGGGCAGGCGCAGCAGGGCGTAGCTGCCTTCCTTGGCGATGAGCTGGGCGTAGGTCCCGGCGGCGCGGCAGAACTGGCCGCCCTTGCCGGGGTTGAGCTCCACATTGTGGATGATGGTGCCCACGGGAATGCGCCCCAGGGCCAGGGCGTTGCCCGGCTTGATGTCCGCGCCTTCACCGGCCTGGACGGCATCTCCCACGCTCAGGCCCACCGGGGCCAGGATGTAGCGCTTCTCGCCGTCGGCATAGTGCAGCAGGGCGATGCGGGCGCTGCGGTTGGGGTCGTACTCGATGGCGGCGACCGTGGCCGGCACCAGGAGCTTGTCCCGCTTGAAGTCGATGACGCGGTAGAGCCGCTTCACGCCACCGCCGCGGCGGCGCATGGTGACGCGGCCGTTGTTGTTGCGGCCGGCCTTTTTGGTGAGTCCCTCGGTGAGGGACTTCTCCGGCGTGGTCTTGGTGATCTCCTCGAAATCGGAGACCGTCTGGAACCGACGCCCGGCGCTGGTGGGCTTCAGGGTACGAATGGCCATGACTTAGACTCCCTCGAACAGCTCGATCTTGTGGCCCGGAGCCAGGGTGACGAAGGCCTTCTTGAACCCCGGAATCCGGCCGGAGACACGGCCGAACTTGGTGCGCAGGCCGGGCTTGCGGCGGATCACGTTGACGCTCGCAACCTTCACGTCGTAGGCCTTTTCAACCGCCTTCTTGATCTCGATCTTGTTGGCGGAGGGGTGGACGAAGAAGGCAACCTGATTGGCCGCTTCCTTGGCCAGGTTGGCCTTTTCCGAGACCACGGGCTTGATAAGGATCTGCGTGTAGTCCATGGTTATTTCAGCCTTTCCTCGACGTCCTTGGCGGCAGATTCCAGCAAGACCAGCTTGGGGTACTTCAAGACGTCGTAAACGTTGAGCTTATCGGCAAGCATCACCTTGATGCCGGGAATATTCCGCGCCGAAAGAGCGAGAGTATTATCAGCATCCTTGGTGACAATCAAGGCTTTTTCCAGCCCCAGACTCTTGGCGACCTGGACGAACTGCTTGGTCTTGACCTCGGGCAGTTCGATGCCCTTGACCACCAGCAGGCCGTCCTCGACCAGGCGGGAGGACAGGGCCATCTTCAGGGCCAGCTGCTTGACCTTCTTGTTGACCTTGAAGGAGTAGTCACGCGGCTGGGGGCCGAAGAGCGTGGCGCCGTGCCGCCACAGGGCGGAGCGGATGGAGCCGGCGCGGGCGCGGCCGGTGCCCTTCTGGCGCCAGGGCTTCTTGCCGCCGCCGCTGATGAGCGGGCGGTTGCGGGTGGCGTGCGTGCCGACGCGGCCGGAGGCCAGCTGGGCGCGGACCACGAGGTGGAGGATCTCCGGGCGAACCTCGACCTCGAAGACCTCCGGGGCCAGCTCGATGCTGCCCACTTCCTTCTTTTCCTGATCGAAAACGGTAACCTTGGCCATGACGCTATCCTTATTTACTTCTTGCGGATCATCACCAGGCCGTCTTTCGGGCCGGGGACCTGACCCTTGAGCACGAGGATGTTCTCCTCGGGCCGGACGTCGACGATCTCCACGTTGGTGCAGGTGACCCGCTCGTTGCCCATCTGGCCGGCCATGCGCTTGTTCTTGAACACGCGGCCGGGCCAGGTGTGCATGCCGATGCCGCCGGGCGAGCGGTGGACCTTCTCCGCGCCGTGGGAGGCTCCCAGGCCGCGGAAGTTGTGGCGCTTCATGGGACCCTGGAAGCCCTTGCCCTTGCTGGTGGCGGTGACCTTCACCTTCTCACCGGGCTTGAACATCTCCACGGTCAGCTCCTGGCCGAGTTCGTAGCCCTCGGCCTTGTCCAGACGGAACTCGCGCAGGTGGCGGAAAAAGCCCTTCCCGGCCTTGGCCTGGTGGCCGCGCTCGGGTTTGGTGGCCTTGCGCTCCGCGATGGCGTCGTAGCCCACCTGCAGGGCGTCGTAGCCCTCGTGCTCCTGAGTCTTGATCTGCAGGACGGGGCAGGGGCCGGCCGAGACCACGGTCACGGGGACCACGGTGCCGTCCGAGGCGAAAACCCGGGTCATCCCGAGCTTTTTGCCGAGAATTCCAAGCAAATTGGCCATGATCCCTTCCTCCCTACAGCTTGATCTCAACGTCCACGCCGGCAGGCAGGGACAGTTTGCCCAAGGAGTCCACGGTCTGCTGGGTGGGCTCCAGGATGTCCAGCAGGCGTTTGTGGATGCGCTGCTCGAACTGCTCCCGCGACTTCTTGTCGACGTGCACCGAGCGCTGCACCGTGGTGCGATGAATCTCGGTGGGCAGCGGGATCGGACCGGCGATGGCCGCCCCGGTGTTGCGGGCGGTGTCCACGATCTCGGATACCGCCTTGTCCAGGATGCGGTAATCGTATGCCTTCAGCTTGATGCGGATCCGGTCACTGGTCATGGTGGCCATATCTAACTCCTAACGCCTTGCATTCCGTAATCATCATTACCTTGCGGCCCGAACACGTCCGCCGGGCAGGCGGCAAAGCGGTCCGAAGGCTTATCCCGTGCGGCTCCGGCTGTCAAGGCCCACGGCCCGGCCGGTTGCGCAAAACAGCTACTTCTTCACGATCTCCTCGGCCAGGCTGGCAGGCACCGGCTCGTAGTGATCGAACTGCATGGTGAAGGTGGCGCGGCCCTGGGTCTTGCTGCGCAGGTCCGTGGCGTAGCCGAACATCTCGGACAACGGCACGTTGCAGCGCACCACCTGGGCGCCGGCGCGGGCCTCCATATTGGTCACCCGGCCGCGGCGGCCGTTGAGGTCGCCCATGACGTCACCCAGGTACTCCTCCGGGGTCACCACCTCCACGCTCATGATGGGTTCGAGCAGGATGGGGTTGGCCTTCCGGCAGGCCTCCTTGATGGCCATGGAGCCGGCGATGTAGAAGGCCTGCTCGCTGGAGTCCACGTCGTGGTAGGAGCCGAAGTACAGGGCCACCTTCAGGTCCACCACCGGGTATCCGGCCATGACGCCGCTCTTCATGGCGTCCTTGATGCCCTTGTCCACCGCGGGGATGTATTCCTTGGGAATCACGCCGCCCTTGATCTCGTCCACGAACTCGTAGCCCTGCTCCGGGTTCGGCTCGACCCTGAGGCAGACGTGGCCGTACTGGCCGCGGCCGCCGGACTGCTTGGCGTGCTTCACGTCCACTTCCACGGCCTTGGTGATGGTCTCGCGGTAGGCCACGCGGGGGGCGCCCACGTTGGCGTTGACGCCGAACTCACGCAGCAGGCGGTCGACGATGATCTCCAGGTGCAGCTCGCCCATGCCCGCGATGAGGGTCTGTCCGGTCTCCTCGTCGGTCTTGACGCGGAAGCTCGGGTCCTCCTTGGCCAGCTTGGCCAGGGAGTCGCTGAGGGTGTCGCGGTCGGCCTTGGTCTTGGGCTCGATGGCCACCTCGATGACCGGCTCGGGGATGTCCAGGCTCTCCAGCACCACCAGGCGCTTGGGATCGGCCAGGGTGTCGCCGGTGCTCATGGTCTTCAGGCCCACGGCGGCGACGATGTCGCCCGCATAGGCCTCCTTGATCTCCTCGCGCTTGTTGGCGTGCATCTTGAGCAGACGCCCGATGCGCTCCTTCTTGCCCGACCCGGCGTTCACCATGGTGGCGCCGGACTCGATCTTGCCCGAGTAGATGCGCAGGAAGGTCAGATGGCCCACGAAGGGGTCGGTCATGAGCTTGAAGGCCAGGGCGGACAGGGGCAGGTCGTCGTCGCAGGGGCACTCGATGACCTGCTCGGGGTTGTCCGGATTCGTGCCCTTCATGACCACCACGTCCATGGGGGACGGCAGGTAGTCCACCACGGCGTTGAGCAGCTGCTGCACGCCCTTGTTCTTGAAGGCCGTGCCGCAGAGCACCGGGCAGATGGTCAGGTTCACCGTGGCCTTGCGCACCCCGGCGATGAGCTCCTCGGGGGCGAGCTCCTCGCCGCCGAGATACTTCTCCAGCAGGGCCTCGTCCTCTTCGGCCACGGACTCCACCAAGTGCAGGCGCGCCTCGTCGTAGGCGTCCTTGAGGGCGGCGGGCACCTCGGTGGTGGTGTACTCCATGCCCATGCTTTCGGGCTTGTCGAAGATGTAGGCCTTGCCGGCGATGAGATCCACCACGCCCTCGAAGGCGTCCTCGCTGCCGATGGGCAGCTGGACGGGCACCGGCTTGGCGCCCAGGCGGTTCTTGATCATGTCCACGCAGCGCTCGAAATTGGCGCCCACGCGGTCCATCTTGTTCACGAAGCAGATGCGGGGAACCTTGTAGCGGTCGGCCTGACGCCACACCGTCTCGGACTGCGGCTCCACGCCGGCCACGGCGTCGAACACCGCCACGGCTCCGTCGAGAACGCGAAGGGCGCGCTCCACCTCCATGGTGAAGTCCACGTGGCCGGGCGTATCGATGATGTTGATGCGGTGGTCCCGCCAGAAGCAGGTGGTGGCGGCGGAGGTGATGGTGATGCCGCGTTCCTGTTCCTGGACCATCCAGTCCATGGTGGCCTGGCCGTCATGGACTTCGCCGATCTTGTGCGAGACCCCGGTATAGAAGAGGATGCGCTCGGTGGTCGTGGTCTTGCCGGCATCGATGTGGGCCATGATGCCGATGTTGCGCTGGCGCTCTCTGGGAACCTTCCTGGGCACGACGACTGCTCCTTCCTACCAGCGGTAGTGGGCGAACGCCTTGTTGGCGTCGGCCATCTTATGGACGTCCTCGCGCTTCTTCACGGCGCCGCCACGGTTGTGGTAGGCGTCCAGAAGCTCCCCGGACAGGCGGCCGGTCATGCCCTTCTCCCCGCGGGAGCGGGAATAGGTGATGAGCCAGCGGATGGCCAGGGCGAACTGGCGGTCCGGGCGGACCTCCATGGGCACCTGGTACGTGGCACCGCCGACACGGCGGCTCTTGACCTCCACATGCGGCTTGACGTTGTC
>JBFWIY010000003.1:19816-23704 GCA_050255855.1 Desulfovibrionaceae bacterium | reverse complement strand
ACTGCGGCCAGCTCTGCTGCTGCCGCCGGTTCCTGCGCAAGTTCATGCCCGTGACCATCAAGATGGCCAAGGAGCAGAACCTGTTCCTGAACCCCACCAAGATCTCCGGCATCTGCGGGCGGCTGCTGTGCTGCCTGAGCTACGAGCAGGAGGGCTACGAGGCCTTCAACCGGGCCTGCCCCAAGATCGGCAAGCGCTTCCGCACCGCCCGGGGCCAGGTCAAGGTGCTGCGCTCCAATTTCTTCCGCAAGACCCTGAACCTGCTCTTCGAGGACGGCGCCGAGCAGGAGATCGGCGTGGACGAGTGGCCCGCGCTGCTCAACGGCCCGGCCCCGGAGCCCGCGGGCGAGGCCCCGGCCGAGGCCCAGCACGAGCGCCGCGGCCGCCGCGGCAACCACGGCCGCCCGCAGGATTCCGGCCGGGTCCCCCGTGCGCCCGAAGCGGACGCCCAGGCCGCCCCCGCCCCCGCGCCGAGCGCCCCCCCGGACGCCCCGGCGGACGCCCCCGCCGAGGCCGACGCCCCGGCCGACACCCATTCCGACGCGGTCCCCGACGCCCGGTCCGCCGAGGGCGAGGCCGACGCCCCGCGCCGTTCCCGCCGCCGCCGCAAGCGCAGCCGTCCCGGCAAACCCAAATCCGGCACCTGATCTCCATCCCCAATCGCCCTGCAAAGGAGCCGAGCGTGGAACGCTTCTACGTCACGACGCCCATTTTCTACGTCAATGCCAAGCCCCATCTGGGCCACGCCTTCACCGGCATCCTGGCCGACACCCTGAACCGCTTCCATCAGCTCAAGGGCCGGGAGACCTATTTCCTCACCGGCACCGACGAGCACGGCGACAAGATCGTGCGCGCCGCGGAGAAGGGCGGCCAGACCCCCCGCCAGTACGTGGACCACTACGCCGGGCTGTTCAAGGATCTCTGGCCCAAGCTCGGGGTGAAGAGCGACGACTTCATCCGCACCACCGAGGACCGCCACATCAAGGTGGTCCGGGACATCCTGCAGAAGGTCTACGACTCCGGGGACATCTACTTCGGGGAGTACGGCGGGCACTACTGCTTCGGGTGCGAGCGCTTCTACACGGAAAAGGAGCTGGTGAACGGCAAGTGCCCCCAGCACGACGTGGAGCCGGAGTACATCTCGGAGAAGAACTACTTCTTCCGCATGAGCAAGTACCAGGACTGGCTGCTGGACCACATCCGCAAGAATCCCGACTTCATCCGGCCCGAGCGCTACCGCAACGAGGTGGTCAGCCTGCTGGAGTCCGGGGCCCTGGAGGATCTCTGCATCTCGCGGCCCAAGAGCCGGCTCACCTGGGGCATCGAGCTGCCCTTTGACGACAACTACGTCTGCTACGTCTGGTTCGACGCCCTCATCAACTACCTCACCGCCCTGGGCTGGCCCAAGGGGGAGAAGTTCAAGAAGTTCTGGCCCGTGGCCAACCACCTGGTGGCCAAGGACATCCTCAAGCCCCACGGCGTGTTCTGGCCCACCATGCTCAAGGCCGCGGGCATCGAGCCCTACCAGCACCTCAACGTGCACGGCTACTGGCTGGTGAAGGACACCAAGATGTCCAAGAGCCTGGGCAATGTGGTGGAGCCGCTCACGCTCATCGACAAGTACGGCCTTTCCGCCTTCCGCTATTTCCTGCTGCGCGAGATGAGCTTCGGCTCGGACGCCAGCTTCTCCGAGGAGGCCCTGGTGGGCCGCCTCAACGCCGACCTGGCCAACGACCTGGGCAACCTGTTCAGCCGGTCGCTCGCCATGACCCACAAGTTCTTCGACGGCGTGGTGCCCCAGCCCGAGCACGAGGAGCTGGAGGACGTGGAGATCAAGAAACTCGGCCAGGCCGCCATGGCCGGGTACCAGGACGCCTTCGAAGGCTTCAAGTTCTCCGTGGGCCTGGAGGAGCTCTGGTGCCTGGTGCGCGGGCTCAACAAGTACATCGACACCATGAAGCCCTGGGACCTGGCCAAGGTCAAGGGCAAGAAGCGGCTGTCCACGGTGATGTACGTGCTGCTGGAGAGCATGCGCAAGATCGCGGTGCACCTCTGGCCGGTGATGCCCGACGCGGCCGTGGAGATGCTCGCCCAGCTCGGCCTGGGTTTCGACCCGCACAAGTACGACCTGGGCAAGGAGCTGGACACCTGGGGCCTGCTGGAGCCCGGCGCCAAGCTGGCCGAGAGTTCCAACCTCTTCCCCCGGGTGGATCCCCCCAAGACCGAGGACTCCGCCCAGGCCAAGCCCGGCAAGAGCGGCAAGCCCGGCAAGTCCGCCAAGTCCGGCAAGGCGGCCGCCCCGGCCGACCCGGCCGATCCGGCCGCGGCGGAAGGCGGCGTCGAGTTCGAGGATTTCCAGAAGCTGGACCTGCGCGTGGGCACCGTGGTGGCCGCCGAGGTGCACCCCGACGCCGAGCGCCTGCTGCTGGTGCAGGTGGACCTGGGCGAGGCGGCCGGGCCGCGCCAGGTGGTGGCGGGCATCGCCGAGCACTTCGCCCCGGACGACCTGCTGGGCCGTCAGGTGGTGGTGGTGGCCAACCTCAAGCCCCGCAAGCTGCGCAAGCAGCTCTCCCAGGGCATGATCCTGGCCGTGAAGAGCGAGGCCGGCATGGACCTGCTCACGGCCAGCGGGCTGGTCACCCCGGGCAGCAAGGTGAGCTGAGCCCGGCCCGTCCGGCCCGTCCGGACTTGTGCTGACGCAAAAACGCCCCCGGCCGAAAGCCGGGGGCGTTTTTGCGTGGCGGCGGTCACGGCCCGGCGGCCCCGGGGGGCGGCTCGGCCGCGGCCGGGACGTGCGCCGACTCCGGCGCGGGCAGCAGGCCGCGTTGCCGGGCCTCCCGGATGAAGGAATTCAGGGCCTCGTACAGGGCCGGTTGGTCCCGAGACACCTGCATGGCCAGCCCGAACTCGTACAGGGGCGGCTCGATGAAGACGATGTCTCGCTTGGTCATCCCGGCCTGCTCCAGAAAGCAGGGCAGCACGTGGCGGTTGGCCACGATGGCGTCCACCCGTCCGGCCTGGAGCATGCGCAGCTGGCAGGAGGTGCGCGAGAGCAGCACCGGCTCCACCAGGCCCCGGTCGATGACCTTTTCGTACTCGCTGTAGCCGTAGCCGAGCATCAACCCCACCCGGCGTCCGTGCAGGCTGGGCTCGTCGGGCAGCTCGGCCCGGCGCGAGGCGAGCACCACCAGGTGGTCGCCGGTCACCCAGAGGGGCTCGGTGAACCGATACAGCGGACGGTCCTCCGGGACCACGAATTCCGGGGCGTTGAGGGCGCAGACCTGGGCCTGGCCGGTGCGCATCCACAGGTCCTTGCGGCGGCGCGGCAGCATCACCCGCTGGATGGTGAACTCCGGGTGGGCCTGCTCGAAGGCGTCGAGAAAGTCGATGAACAGGCCGTGCAGGGTGGCGGGATCGCCGCGTTCCGAGGTGAAGAAGGGCGGGTAGTTGTAGCCCAGCACCATGACCACGGGCTGGGGATCGGCCGCCAGGGCGGGCGCGGCCCACAGCGCCAGGAGCAGGGCGGCGAGCAGACGGAGGGGCGCGCGGGCGCGCGGGCGCAAGGGCGAGCCGATCATGCCCTTCTCATAGCAGACCCCGCGGAGGTGTCAAAGTGGAACGCCGTTTTGGCCCGCGGATCGGGCGCGGATCGGGTATGGGTCAGGCGTGGTTGCGCAGCTTCAGCTCCAGGGGGTGCGGCCGCAGGTAGGCCTGCCCGGCCAGGTAGGGCTCGCCGTACCTGCGCACGAAGTGGTTGAGGAGCGTCACCGGCACGATGAGGGGCAGCTCGCCCGCGGCGTGGCGGTCGATGAGCTCCAGGGCCTCGGCCTTTTCGTCCGGGGAGAGTTGGCGCTTGAAGTAGCCCAGCACGTGCTGGAGCACGTTGCG
>JBFWIY010000003.1:0-19716 GCA_050255855.1 Desulfovibrionaceae bacterium | reverse complement strand
GCAGGCGGCCGTCGTCCTCCACGGGCAGGTGGGGGAACCGGGCCATGAAGAGCCGGGCGAACACGCCCACCCCCTGGCGCACCCCGGGCCGGGCCGGGCCCCCGGGCTCGGGGTAGACCTTCACCCGGGTCATGCCGGAGGAGGGGGAGTCCTTCTTGAACACGAAGCCGCACAGCCCGAGCCCGGCCAGGGCCTCCAGCCGCCCGGCGGCCCAGGCGGCCATGCGCGCGGTGTGGTCCGCGCCGGTCTTCTGCGTCACCAGGCGCGGGGCGGCCGGGTCGCCCACCAGGCGCATGGCCTCCCGCGGCACGGGCAGGCCGCACTCCACCTCCGGGCAGACCGGCGCCCAGGTCACGAAGGGGCCCAGCTCGTCGCGCAGGAAGCGGTCCAGCTGGTGGCCGCCGTCGTAGCGCACCGGCTCGCCCAGCAGGCAGCGGCTCACCCCCAGCACCAGGGGGACGTCCGGCGTCGCGGGCCCGGCGGGCGGCGGGGCCGGAACGCGGGGCCGGGGATGGTCCGGCGGGCCGGATACGGGGGCGGGGCGCGGGGTCCGGGGCATGGGGCCTCCTGGCTCCCCCTCTAGCACGCGCCGGGGCCCGGCGTCACGGCCGGGGCCGGAAAAAGGAATGGATTTTTTTGGATTTCTTGATAATCCAGAGGGTTGTCCCAGGCGTTCCGCCTCTTGCCCATCGCGGTCATATGTCTTACATTCCCTTGCTTCAGACGCCACGACAACCCATACCGATCAGGGATCGTTCATGCCCAAGCGTACCGACATTCAGTCCATCATGCTCATCGGTTCCGGCCCCATCGTCATCGGCCAGGCCTGTGAGTTCGACTATTCCGGCACCCAGGCCCTCAAGGCCCTGAAAGAGGAGGGATACCGGGTCATCCTGGTGAACTCCAACCCGGCCACCATCATGACCGATCCGGAGCTGGCCGACCGGACCTACGTGGAGCCCATCGAGCCCGAGACCGTGGCCCGCATCATCGCCAAGGAGCGTCCCGACGCCCTGCTGCCCACCCTGGGCGGCCAGACCGGCCTGAACACGGCCCTGTCCGTGGCCGAGATGGGCGGTCTGGACCTGGGCGACAAGCAGGTGGAGCTCATCGGCGCCAACATCGACGTCATCAAGAAGGCCGAGAGCCGCGAGCTCTTCCGCGCGGCCATGGCCAACATCGGCCTCAAGGTCCCCCAGTCCGGCATCGCCCGCAACATGGACGACGTGCGCGAGTGGGGCGGCAAGCTGCCGTTCCCCATCATCGTCCGCCCGGCCTACACCCTGGGCGGCTCCGGCGGCGGCGTGGCCTACAACATGGAGGACCTGGAGACCATCGCCGCCCGCGGCCTGGCCCTGTCCCTCAAGAGCGAAGTGATGCTCGAAGAGTCCGTGCTGGGCTGGAAGGAATTCGAGCTGGAGGTGATGCGCGACAAGAAGGACAACTGCGTCATCATCTGCTCCATCGAGAATATCGACCCCATGGGCGTGCACACCGGCGACTCCATCACCGTGGCCCCGGCCCAGACGCTGACCGACGACGAATACCAGAAGATGCGCGACGCCGCCCTGGCCATCATGCGCGAGATCGGCGTGGAGACCGGCGGCAGCAACGTCCAGTTCGCCGTGAACCCGGCCGACGGCGACCTGGTGGTCATCGAGATGAACCCGCGCGTGTCGCGGTCCTCCGCCCTGGCCTCCAAGGCCACCGGGTTCCCCATCGCCAAGATCGCGGCCAAGCTGGCCGTGGGCTACACCCTGGATGAGATTCCCAACGACATCACCCGCGAGACCATGGCCAGCTTCGAGCCGTCCATCGACTACTGCGTGGTCAAGATTCCCCGCTTCACCTTCGAGAAGTTCCCCGGGGCCAAGGACCTGCTCACCACCTCCATGAAGAGCGTGGGCGAGACCATGGCCATCGGCCGGACCTTCAAGGAGGCCCTGCAGAAGGGCCTCCGGTCCCTGGAAGTGGGCATGCCCGGCCTGGGCAAGAACTTCGTCCAGTGCCCCCTGGACCGCGAGGAGCTGCTGGTCAAGCTGCGCATCCCCAACTCCCAGCGCCTCTACGCCGTGCGCCACGCCTTCCAGTGCGGGTTCACGGAGGAAGAGATCTACGAGGCCACGCGCATCGACCCCTGGTTCCTGCGCCAGATCGCCGAGATCCTGGCCTTCGAGGCCGAGCTCAAGGCGTTCAGCCTGAAGCACGGCCTGGACGAGGCGAATCCGGCCCTGCACGAGATCTTCACCCAGGCCAAGGAGTTCGGCTATTCCGACAAGCAGCTCGCCACCCTGTGGAAGCGCTCGGAGGAGAGCGTGCGCGGCCTGCGCAAGCGCATGGGGATCAAGCCCACCTACTACCTGGTGGACACCTGCGCCGCGGAGTTCGAGGCCCACACCCCGTACTACTACTCCACCTACGAGAGCGGCGACGAGCTCGTGCCCGAGGCCGACCCCAAGGTGGTCATCCTGGGCGGCGGGCCCAACCGCATCGGCCAGGGCATCGAGTTCGACTACTGCTGCTGCCACGCCTCCTTCGCCCTGAAGGAGATGGGCATCCGCTCCATCATGGTGAACTCCAACCCCGAGACCGTGTCCACGGACTACGACACCTCGGACCGCCTGTACTTCGAGCCCGTCACCTACGAGGACGTACTCAACATCCTGGACTTCGAGCACCCCAAGGGCACCATCGTGCAGTTCGGCGGCCAGACCCCCCTGAACCTGGCCCTGCCCCTCATGCACGCGGACGTGACCATGCTCGGCACCAGCCCGGACGCCATCGACCGGGCCGAGGACCGCGAGCGCTTCAAGCTGTTGTTGAAGAAGCTGCACCTGCGCCAGCCCATCAACGGCACGGTCATGAGCCTGGTGGAGGCCAAGGAGGTGGCCGAGAAGATCGGCTTCCCCGTGGTGCTGCGGCCCAGCTACGTCCTGGGCGGCCGGGGCATGGACATCGTGTACTCCATGAAGGAATTCGAGCGCTACTTCCGGGAGTCCGCCCTGGTGAGCCCGGAGCACCCGGTGCTCATCGACAAGTTCCTGGAGCACGCCACCGAGGTGGACGTGGACGCCCTGAGCGACGGCGACGAGTGCTACATCGGCGGCATCATGGAGCACATCGAGGAGGCCGGCATCCACTCCGGCGACTCGGCCTGCGTCCTGCCCCCGTATGCCCTGCGGCCCGAGATCGTGTCGGAGATCGAGCGCCAGACCAAGGCCCTGGCCGCCGAGCTGGGCGTGGTGGGGCTCATGAACATCCAGTACGCGGTCAAGGACGACGAGATCTACATCATCGAGGTCAACCCGCGCGCCTCGCGCACCGTGCCCTTCGTGTCCAAGGCCACGGGCGTGCCCCTGGCCAAGCTGGCCACCCGGGTCATGCTGGGCGAGAAGCTCAAGGACCTGGACCCCTGGAGCCTGCGCAAGGAGGGCCACGTGGCGGTGAAGGAGGCGGTCTTCCCCTTCAACCGCTTCCCCAACGTGGACATCCTCCTCGGCCCGGAGATGCGCTCCACCGGCGAGGTCATGGGCATCGACCGCAGCTTCGGCCTGGCCTACGCCAAGTCCCAGCTGGCCGCCGGGCAGGTGCTGCCCCGGGGCGGCACGGTGTTCCTCTCGGTCAACGACTGGGACAAGCACCTCATCGCCCCCGTGGCCCAGGGCTTCCTGGACCTGGGCTTCCACGTCCTGGCCACGCGCGGCACGGCCGCCTTCCTCAACGAGCGCGGCCTGACCCAGGTGGAGCCGGTGCTCAAGGTCTACGAAGGCCGCCCCAACGTCCTGGACCACATCAAGAACCGGGACATCCATCTGGTCGTCAACACCGTGTCCGGCAGCAAGACCGTGCACGATTCCAAGGATATCCGGCAGGCGGTGCTGCTCTACAACATCCCCTACGCCACCACCCTGTCGGGCGCCCGGGCCATGCTCCAGGCCATCCGCGAGCTGCGCACCCACGGACTGGACGTCACCTGCCTGCAGGACTATTACGGCTCGGCCCATCCGGGCCCCAAGAGGAACGCATGAAAAAGGAATACTGCGGCCTGTTCGGCATCTACGGCCATTCCGAGGCGGCCCGCATGGCCTACTTCGGGCTCTACGCCCAGCAGCACCGCGGCCAGGAATCCGCGGGCATCTGCACCTGGGACGGCCAGAAGATCCGCGAGCAGCGGGGCATGGGCCTGGTGGCCGACGTGTTCAACGAGCGCCACCTGGGCACGGAGCTCAAGGGCGACATCGCCGTGGGCCACATCCGCTATTCCACCACCGGCGTCTCGCTCATCCGCAACGCCCAGCCCTTCCTGGTCCGCTACGGGGACTGGCGCATCGCCGTGGCCCACAACGGCAACCTGGTGAACACCTACGAGCTGCGGCGCGAGCTGGAGGCCGAGGGCTCCATCTTCCAGACCACCATGGACACGGAAGTGGTGGTCCACCTCATCGTCAAGAATCTCAACGGCGGCACCATCGAGGAGGCCGTGGCCAAGGCCTGCCAGCGCATCCGGGGCTCGTACTCCCTGCTCATCCTGGCCAACGACAAGCTCATCGCCCTCAAGGACCCCAACGGCTTCCGGCCGCTGGCCCTGGGCAAGCTGGAGCACAGCTACGTGCTGGCCTCCGAGACCTGCGCCTTCGACCTCATCGAGGCCGAGTACCTCCGCCCCCTGGAGCCCGGGGAGATGGTGGTCATCGACAAGGGCGGGCGGCTCACCAGCACGCGCATCTGCGAGCCCCGGCCCCGCAGCCAGTGCATCTTCGAGCTCATCTACTTCGCCCGGCCGGATTCCCTGGTGTTCAACGAGGTGGTCTACGAGCGCCGCAAGGAGATGGGCCGCATCCTGGCGCGCGAGGCCCCGGTGGAGGCCGACCTGGTCATGCCCTTCCCGGACTCGGGCAACTACGCCGCCGTGGGCTACGCCCAGGAGTCGGGCACGCCCCTGGAGCTGGCCATGATCCGCAACCACTACGTGGGCCGGACCTTCATCAATCCGTCCCAGGACATGCGCGACTTCGGCGTGCGGGTGAAGCTCAACCCGGTCAAGAGCATGATCAAGAACAAGCGGGTCCTCATCGTGGAGGACTCCATCGTCCGCGGCACCACCATCCGCACCCGCGTCAAGAAGCTGCGCGAGCTGGGGGCCCGGGAGATCCACATGCGCGTCTCCTGTCCGCCCATCAAGTTCCCGTGCTATTACGGCATCGACTTCTCCAGCAAGGGCGAGCTCATCGCCGCCAACAACTCCATCCCGGACATCGCCCGCTTCATCGGCCTGGACAGCCTGCACTACCTGAGCATCGACGGCCTGCTCTCGTCCGTGAGCCAGGGCCAGGACTACTGCCTGGCCTGCTTCAACGGCGACTATCCGGTGCCGCCCTGCGAATCCACGGGCAAGCTCTCCCTGGAGGACGGCTCCAAGCCCGGCATCATCAAGCAGTATTGCAGCTAGGAACGCCATGACCACGCCCCTCCGGGATCCCGCTTCCGCCCGCCCCGGCCCCGACCAGGTCGAGACCTGGCTGGCCGTGGCCCGCAAGGTCCTCGATATCGAGATCGAGGGCCTGGCCGCGGTGCGCGACGGCCTGGACGGCGGCTTTTCGCGCGGGCTGGCCCTGCTGGCGGCCTGCGAGGGCCGGGTGGTGGTCAGCGGCGTGGGCAAGTCCGGGCTGGTGGGCCGCAAGATCGCGGCCACCCTGTCCAGCACCGGCACTCCGGCCTATTTTCTGCACCCCGTGGAAGGGGCCCACGGCGACCTGGGCATGATCCGGCCCGGCGACGTGGTGCTGGCCATCTCCAACTCCGGCGAGACCGACGAGCTGAACAACCTGCTGCCCGCCCTGCAAAGCCTGGGGGCGCGCGTGGTGGGGCTCACCGGCCGGGCCGACTCCACCCTGGGCCGCCTGAGCGACGTCTGCATCCCGGCGGCCGTGCCGCGCGAGGCCTGCCCCCTCGGCCTGGCCCCCACCGCCTCCACCACGGCCGCCCTGGCCGTGGGCGACGCCCTGGCCGTGTGCCTGATGCAGATCAAGGGCTTCGAGCAGCGCGACTTCCGCCGCGTGCATCCGGGCGGGTCCCTGGGCCACCGCCTGAACCTCTTCGTGGAGGACATCATGCACGCCGAGGGGGTCCCGGCCACGGACGCGGCCGCCAGCCTGGCCGAGGCCCTGGCGGTGCTCAACCGCGGCGGGTTCGGCCTGGTGGTGCTCACCGACGCCGGGGGCCGCCCCGTGGGCGTGCTCACCGACGGCGACGTGCGGCGGCTGGTCTGCCGCGGGCCCTTTGATCCCGGCCTTCCCGTGCGCGAGGTCATGACCCGCGCCCCGCGCTTCGTCCGCGTGGGCGACGCCGCGGCCCAGGTCCTGGACCTCATGGAGCAGCACCAGATTACCGTGCTGCCCGTGGTGGGGGAGGGCGGGGCGCTGTGCGGCGTGGTCCACCTGCACGACGTGCTGGGCAAGGGACAGCTCAAATTCTCCCGGCCGCCCGCCGACCCCGGCGCGCCGGGCGGGGCGTGAGGCGACCCGCCACGGCCATGTCCGATCCCCTGGTCTGCAAGCGCTGCGCCGCGGCCGGACCCACCTGCTGCCAGCTGGGAGACAGCCGGGCCGAGTTTTGCTTTCCCCTGTCCGAGGTGGAGCGCGACCGCATCCGCGAACTCGCCCCCGACACCGGCGGCTTCGCCCTGGAGCCCAACTCCCGGGCCTTTGTGGACGCCCTGTGCCGCCTGTTCCCCGGCGAGGAGGCCGCGGTGCGCGAGCGTTTTCCCGAGCGCAAGGAGCACCTGCGCCTGGCCGTGGACGGCCAGGGCCGCTGCCGCTTTCTGGGCCCGGAGGGGTGCCTGGTGCCGGTGGAGCGTCGGCCGTACTATTGCCGCCTCTATCCGCTCTGGCTGGTGGGGGACCGGCTCACCGTGTTCCAATCCGCGTCTTGCCTTGCCTGGGAACAGGCGCTAAATCAACAGGACCTGCTTCAGCGTCTGGGCATGACCCGGGCCCAGGTCCGCGACCTCATGGGCCGTCTGCGGCTCGTGTGGGGGCTGCCGCCCGCCAAGGGGCTTCCGCCCGTGCAAAAAGGGTTCTGAACTCCTCATGAAGATCCTGCGTTACCTGCTCTACCTCGCCCTGGTCCTGGCCCTGCTGGGCGCCGGCGGCGCGTATGGCGTCTACCGCTGGGCCACCAAGGATTTGCCCAACTTCACCAACCTGGCGGACTACCGGCCCCCGGTGGTCAGCACGGTCTACGCCGTGGACGGCCGGCCCCTGGGCTACTTCTACAAGGAGAAGCGCTGGCTGGTGGGCCTGGACCAGATGAGCCGCTACCTGCCCATGGCCTTCCTGGCCGCGGAGGACAGCTCCTTCTACGACCACGAGGGCGTGGACCTCATGGCCATCGCCCGGGCCTTCGTCATCAACCTGAAGTCCGGGTCCATCAAGCAGGGCGGCAGCACCATCACCCAGCAGATCGTCAAGCAGCTCCTGCTCACCAACGAACGCAGCTACGAGCGCAAGATCAAGGAGGCCCTGCTCGCCTATCGCCTGGAGCACTATCTGGGCAAGGAAGAGATCCTGGCCATCTACCTGAACCAAATCTTCCTGGGCGCCGGGGCCTACGGTGTGGAGGCCGCGGCCCGCACCTACTTCGGCAAGCACGTGGGCGAGCTTACCCTGGCCGAGTGCGCCGTGCTGGCCGGGCTGCCCCAGGCCCCCAGCCGCTACAACCCCTTCATCAACCCCCACGCCGCGCGCGAGCGCCAGAAGTACGTGCTGGGCGAGATGCTCGAACTGGGCTGGATCACCCGCGAGGACCACGACGCCGCCCTGGCCGAAAAGCTGGAGTTCAAGAGCATGCCCGACCCCTCCTGGAGCGTGGGGGCCTACTATCTGGAGGAGGTGCGGCGCACGCTCCTGGCCGAGTTCGGGGAGCAGGCCGTGTACGAGGGCGGGCTGGTGGTGCACACCGCCTGCGACCTCAAGCACCAGGCCGCGGCCGAGGCGGCCCTGCGCGCCGGGCTGGTGGCCTCGGCCAAGCGGCGCGGCTGGGGCGGGCCCATCGAGCACCTGGAGTCCGCCGGATACGCCGCCCTGCTCAAGGGCGCGGCCCGGCCCGTGGAGGAGTTCACCCCCGGAACCTGGGTCAAGGCCCTGGTCACCAAGGTGGGCCAGTCCGGGGCGCAGGTGCTGGTGGGGGCCACGGGCGAGGGCGCGACCGAGCAGAACATCCTGGCCACGGAGCCCGGCTCCGAGGTGGACGAGGACGCGGTGCGCGCCTTCATGGCCTCGGGCGCGCAGCGCCTGGACCGCCTCTACCCGGCGCGCTTCGCCGAGGCCATGCTGACCTGGGCCATGAACGGCCGCTCCACGGGCAAGGTCACGGCGGTGCACGGCCAGATGGGCGTGGAGGGCATGGGCTGGTGCCGCACGCCCAACCCCAAGGTGGCCCCCGAGGGCGCGGCGCGCATCACCGACGCGCGCAAGGTCCTGCATCCGGGCGACGTGGTCTGGGCCGCCGTGGCCGAGGCCCCGGAAAAGCCCGGCGGGACCTGGAAGCTGGACCTGGAAACCGAGCCCAAGGTGGAGGGGGCGCTGGTCTCCCTGGACCCGCGCGACGGCCGGGTGCTGGCCCTGGTGGGCGGCTACGACTACAAGCTCAGCCAGTTCAACCGCGCCACCCAGGCCCGCCGCCAGCCCGGCAGCTCCTTCAAGCCCATCGTCTATTCCGCGGCCATCGACAACGGCCTCACCGCCGCCTCGGTGGTCATGGACGCGCCCATCGTCTTCGAGAACGTGGCCGAGGGCACCCTGTGGCGGCCCGAAAACTACGAGAACGAGTTCTACGGCCCCACGCTGCTGCGCACGGCCCTGGTGCGCTCGCGCAACCTGGTGACCATCCGCGTGGCCCAGCGCATCGGCATCCGCACCATCATCGAGCGGGCCAAGGCCCTGGGCCTGGAGGCCGACTTCCCCCCCGACCTCTCGGTGAGCCTGGGCTCGGTCTCGGTGGCCCCCATCAACCTCTGCCAGGCCTACACCGCCTTCGCCCGCGACGGCTCCATCATGCCGCCGCGCCTGATCCTGGACGTGCAGGACTTCTGGGGCAAGACCCTCTACGAGTCCAAGCCCGAGCCGCGCCCGGCCATCAGCCCGCAGACCGCCTTCATCATGGCCACGCTGCTCAAGGACGTGGTCCAGTACGGCACGGGCCAGCGGGCCAAGGTCCTGGGGCGGCCCGTGGGCGGCAAGACCGGCACCTCCAACGACGAGCGCGACGCCTGGTTCATGGGCTTCTCGCCCTATCTGCTCACCGGGGTGTTCGTGGGCTTCGACGAGCCCAAGCCCATGGGGCGGTTCGAGACCGGCTCCCGCGCCGCCTGCCCCATCTGGGTTGACTATCGGATGAAGGTGGAGGAGGACTATCCCGTGGAGGACTTCCCCCAGCCCCCCGGGGTGAGCATGGTCCGGGTGGACGCCAACACCGGCGAGCTGGCCGGGCCGGGCACCACGGAGAGCCTGTTCCTGCCCTTCAAGACGGGCACCGAGCCCACGCGCATGGCCGCCTCCCCCGGGGACGAGGGCGGCGGAACCGGGGCCGAGGACGACCTCTTCAAACAGGGCTTCTGATCCCCGCGCAACCCAGGAGGGACATCGTGCAACTCGACCTCTACCAGATCGACGCCTTCGCCTCCCAGGTCTTTTCCGGCAACCCCGCCGGGGTGGTGCCCCTGTACGAGTGGCTCTCCGACGGGCTCATGCAGCGCATCGCCGGGGAGAACGGCCTGTCCGAGACGGCCTTTTTCGTGCGCAAGGGCGAATATTTCGAGCTGCGCTGGTTCACCCCGGAGGCGGAGATCGACCTCTGCGGCCACGCCACCCTGGGGGCGGCCTACGTGCTCTTCGAGTTCCTGAACTACCCGGACGAGTGCGTGGTCTTCGAGACCAAGTCCGGCCGCCTGTTCGTGGACCGGGACGAGGACGGCCGCCTGTCCATGGACTTCCCCTCCTGGGCCCCCAAGCCCTTCAAGGTCACGGAGCGGGTCTCCGAGGCCCTGGGCGCGCGGCCCGACGAGCTCTACATCACCCGCGACATCCTGGCCGTGTTCCCGGACGAGGCCGCGGTGCGGGCGCTGGAGCCGGACCTGGCCCAGGTGGCCAGGCTGGACGGCCTGGCGCTCATCGCCACGGCCCCGGGGGAGGAGTGCGACTTCGTGTCCCGGGTGTTCGCGCCCTCGGTGGGCATCCCCGAGGACCCGGTCACCGGCTCGGCCCACTGCACCCTGGTGCCCTACTGGGCGAGCCGCCTGGGCAAGAAGCGGCTGCACGCCTGCCAGGTCTCCAAGCGGGGCGGGGAGCTCTTCTGCGAGGACATGAACGACCGCGTCAAGATCGCGGGCCACGCCGTCTGCTACATGGTCGGCAGCATCATCCTGTAACCCCGGGAGGTCCCCATGCCCTTCGCGCACCTGCAAACCAACGCCCGGCTCACCCCGGAGCGCGAGGCCGACATCCTGGCCGGGCTCTCCGCCCTGGTGGCGGAGCTCACGGGCAAGCCCGAGCGCTACGTCATGGTCTCGTGCCGGGGCATGGCCATGCGCTTCGGCGGCAGCGACGAGCCCCTGGCCCGGCTGCGCGTGGAGAGCATCGGCCTGGACTCGGCCTGGTGCGCCCCGTGGTGCGCCCGGCTGTGCGACTTCATCCATGCCGAGCTGGGCATCCCCGGGGACCGGGTCTACGTCACCTTCCACGACCTGGACGCGGCCTTTGTGGGCTGGGACGGCGGGACGTTCGGCTAGCCCACTACAACAGCTTCAGATTCCAGTTGAACTCGCTCGGGCGGCCGCGATCCGGCACGGCCTCGGGCCGGGGCTCCACCAGGTGCGCGAACCAGACGTACCCGGCGCGCTCCAGCTCGGCCCGGTGGGCCGAGAGGTCCAGGTCCCAGGCCGGATAGATCCAGTGATTCTGGCCCCAGCGCCGCACGTACAGGCCCTCGTTCTTGGGGCTGTACAGGGCGGTGCGGGCGGGCAGGGTCTCGGCCAGGATGCGGCTGATGCCGAAGGGCCAGGCCCCGCGCAGCACCACGCCCAGGGGCAGGGGGCTCTGTTTGGGCAGGGCCAGCAGGTCCTCGCCGGGCAGCTCCGGGGCCACGAAGGCCCCGTGGAAGCCCAGGCCAGCCAGGGCGGCCAGGGTCTCGGGGCAGGCCGCGTTCTGCATGGGCCCGGCCAGCAGGGTCAGCCCGGCGGGATCGGGGAAGAGCCCGAGCTGCCAGGGCGCGCCCAGCACGAAGGTGCGGCCGCCCTGGGCGCGGGCCCGGGCCGCCAGCTCCGCCCAGACCGTTTCCTCGTTGGGCCAGATGACCGGCGGCAGCCACCACCAGAGCCGTCCCGACAGGCGCCGCGGGGCGTCGGCCAGGCTCTTCTCGTCCAGCCACAGCCCGGGCGCGCCGTCCACACGCCCCTTGGGCAGGAAGCGGAAGACGCTCACGTCCTCCCCGCGGCGCGGGGCGTGCTTGCCGGGCCGCCAGGGCCGCACGGCCCGGGGGGCGAAGTCCGGGGGCTCGGCCCGGCCCTCCACGTCGGGCAGGCTCGCGGCGCAGCGGGCCAGCTCGTCGCGCAGCTCGTTCACGGCGCGCACCAGCCCGGGCTCGCGCCGGTCCACCAGGAACACCGGCCGCCCCGGGGGCAGCGGCGCGGCCGGGCGGCCCGGTCCGGGCTTGCCGTCCTTGCCGCGCCTCGGGCCGCCGCCCAGGTCGAAGCGCCCGCCCTTGGGCACCCGCCGGGTGACGCGCACGGTGCGGTGCCCGGCCTCGTCCTCGTAGCCCACGCGCAGCAGGTCCCCGGGCAGCAGCTCCAGGCGCGGGGTGATGTAGAGCTTGCCGCCCTGGCCCGCCACCTTGCCCACCTGCAGGCCCGAGCCGGTCTCGGCCTCGGGGTTCACGGGCTGGAAGGCGCGCTGGGGCAGGAACACGGAATGGCTGGTGGGGCGGCTCAGGGCCTGCTCCAGCAGGTCCACGGCGGCCTTGCGGGCCTGGGCGTCGTTGCCCTGGTCGCGCAGCATCCGGTAGGCCGCCACCACGTAATAGACATAGTGCGGGCCCTTCTTGCGGCCCTCGATCTTCCAGGCGCCCACCTGGGGGATGGCGGCCAGCGGCCGCACCAGCACGTCCAGGCCCAGGTCCAGACAGGAGAACCAGCGCCGGGACTCGCCCCGGCCCGCCCGGCCCGCGTCCGCCCGGTAGAGGCGGCGGCAGGGCTGCACGCAGCGGCCGCGCAGGCCGCTCTTGCCGCCCAGGGAGGTGGACCACCAGCAGCGGCCGGACACGTTGTGGCACAGGGCCCCGTGCACGAAGACCTCCAGGTCCAGGCCGGGCGGGCAGGCCTCGGCCATCTGTTTGATCTCGTCCAGGTTCAGCTCGCGCGGCAGGACCACGCGGCTGGCCCCGAGCCGGGCGGCCAGGGCCAGCCCGGCCGGGTGGCTCAGGTTGGCCAGGGTGGAGAGGTGCAGTTCGCCCTCGAACCCGGCCTGGCGAGCGATGTCCAGCAGGGCCAGGTCCTGGATGATGAGCCCGTCCGGGCCCACGTCGCGCGCCAGGCGGCGGGCCAGGTTGCCCGCGGCCCGGGCCTCGCCCGGCTTGAGCATGACGTTCATGGGCACATAGAGCCGCGCGCCGCGCGCCCGCGTCAGGTTTGCCAGGGCGGCCAGTTGGCTGATAGAGAAGTTGTCGGCCTCCATGCGGGCCGAGAAGTGCTTGAGCCCGGCGTACACCGCGTCGGCCCCGGCGGCCAGCGCCGCCAGGAAGCAGGTCTCGTCCCCGGCCGGGGCCAGGATTTCGGGTTTCGTATCCAGCATCGCCAAGGAGCCGTCCTTTGAAGGTTGCAGCATCGTGTCGGGACGTGACCGTATTGGAATGTACCCCTGCCGGTCAACTCGGGGCCGCGGGGTCCGGGGGACGGGACCCCGGCATCTGGGCCCTGACCCTGTCCGACCCCGGCTGGCCGGAGTGGCGGCCCGGGCAGTTCGCCATGGTCCGGCCCGTGGCCTGGGGCCTGGAGCTCACCTGGGCGCGGCCCTTTTCCATCGCCTGGGCCGGGCCCGAGGGGCTGCGGCTCCTGTTCCAAGTGGTCGGGCGCGGCACCGCGCGCCTGGCCGGGCTTCGGCCCGGGGACGCCGTGACCATCTGGGGCCCGCTGGGCAACGGCTTCGCCGTGGAGGCAGGGACCGAGACCCTGCTCCTGGCCGGGGGCATGGGCATCGCGCCCTTCCCGGGCTACGCCCGACGCCATCCCACCCCGGAAAAACTCTCCGCCCTGTTCGCCCATCGCCTGCCCCTGGAGCTCTACCCCCAGGCCGAGCTGGCCGGGCTCTGCCCCTGTGAGACCCGGCTGGAGTCCGGGCCCCAGGACCTGCCCGGCATCATCCAGGCCCTGCAGGACCGCGTGGCGGCCATGCCCCGGGACGGCCTGGTGCTGGCCTGCGGGCCCACGCCCTTCATGCGCACCGTCCGCACGGCCGCCCTGGCCGCCGGGGTGCGCTGCCAGGTGTCCCTGGAGAACCGCATGGCCTGCGGCGTGGGGGCCTGTCTGGGGTGCGTGGTGCAGCGCCCCTCGGGCCTGCCGTCCCAGACCTGCACCGCCGGTCCGGTGTTCTGGGCCGACGAGATCGAGCTGTGAGGCGCGCCATGGACCTGAGCGTGAATTTCGCGGGGCTGAGGCTCAAGAACCCCATCCTGACGGCCTCCGGCACCTTCGGGTTCGGCACGGAGTTCCTGGACTACGGGGACATCGCCACCCTGGGCGGCATCGTGGCCAAGGGCCTGTCCCTGAAGCCCCGGGCGGGCAATCCCATGCCCAGAATCGCCGAGACGGCCTGCGGCATGCTCAACGCCATCGGCATCCAGAACCCCGGCGCAGAGGCCTTTGTGCGCGGGGTGCTGCCCCGGCTGCCCTGGCGCGAGACCGCGGTGGTGGCCAACCTCTACGCCTGCGACCCGGGCGAGTACGGCGAGCTGGCGGCCGTGCTGGCGGCGGAGCCGGGCGTGGCCGCCCTGGAGGTCAACGTCTCCTGTCCCAACGTCAAGGCGGGCGGGGTGCTCTTCGGCCAGAACCCGCACATGATTACTGCGGTGACCGAGGCGGTGAAAAGGAGCGCCGGGACCAAGCCCGTGCTGGTCAAGCTCTCGCCCAACGTCACCAGCATCGCGGACTGCGCCCGGGCCGCGGCCGCGGGGGGGGCGGACGGGCTGAGCCTCATCAACACGCTCTCCGGCATGGCCGTGGACATCCGCACCCGGCGGCCCCGGCTGGCCAACGTGGTAGGCGGGCTCTCCGGCCCGGCCATCAAGCCCGTGGCCCTGCGCTGCGTGTGGGAGGCGGTGCGCGCCGTGAGCATCCCGGTCATGGGCATCGGCGGCATCGCCAGCGCCGAGGACGTGCTGGAGTTCCTGCTGGTGGGGGCCAGCGCGGTGCAGGTGGGCACGGCCACCTTTACCCGGCCGGACCTGGTCTTCGGCCTGCCGGGCCGGGTGGCGGCCCTGCTGGCGGAGCTGGGAGCGGCGTCCCTGGACGAGTGGCGGGGCTCCCTGCGCCTGCCCGAACCGGCGTGAGGAAAGGCCGCGCCAACGGCTTGCCAGCGGAGGAATTTTGTATTAGTTAACCCCCTCCACGCGGAGAGGTGTCCGAGTACGGCTTAAGGAGCACGCCTGGAAAGTGTGTGTACCCGGAAGGGTACCGGAGGTTCAAATCCTCTCCTCTCCGCCACGAACCCCCAAGGGGCTGGGCCGAACGGTCCAGCCCCTTTTCGTCGCCCCGCGTCGCGCCGCCGCGTCATCCCCGGGCCTGCCCCGGGGATGACGCGGGGCGTCCGACGGCCCGGGCCCGCCCGCGGTCTTTTCGGTTGACGGGCGCGCGGGCGGAGGGTACATTTCCCCACGTCTCGCCAATGGCGAAGTGTGTTATTTCAGATGGTTGGTTTCGCCGGGGCGGCATGGCGGCCCCGGTCCGGCATGCAGGGAAGCCGGGCGGCAGGAATGCCGCGAACCCCGTCAGGCCCGAAAGGGAGCAGCGGTAGTGGCTCTTTCTGGGTGCCTGGCTTCCCTTGAAGGCGCGTCGGTCCTCGGGATCGACGCGCTTTTTTTTGTTTCTATCCCGGAAAGTTCTACTTTATCTATTGACGTACTTGACTCGTGCTATCGTTTCTGGAATCTTCACACCAACAGAATACCGTTCAACCAACCCAGTTGAGGAGTGGAGGTGTGATGAAACGTCTTACCGGAATTTTTACGGCGCTGTTGTTGACCCTGGCCCTGGCCGGGACCGCCCTGGCCCACTTCGGCATGATCATCGCGGACAAGGATGAGATCACCCAGGACGACAAGACCCTGAACATGATGATCTCCTTCTCGCATCCCTTTGAGGGCCACGGCATGAACATGGTGAAGCCCAAGGCCTTGGACGTCTACTTCGAGGGTCAGAAGACCAGCCTGCTGGGCGACCTCAAGCCCGCCAAGGTCATGGGCCACGACGCCTGGTCGCTGGCCTACAAGGTCAAGCGTCCCGGCCTGTACGCCTTCGCCATGGAGCCCGTGGCCTATCCCGAGCCCGCCGAGGACAACTACATCATTCATTACACCAAGATCATCGTGGACGCCTTCGGCGAGGGCGAAGACTGGAATCAGCCCCTGGGCCTGAAGACCGAGATCGTGCCCCTGACCCGTCCCTTCGGCAACTACGCGGGCAACGTGTTCCAGGGCATCGTGTACCTGGACGGCAAGCCCGCCCCCTTCACCCGCGTGGAGGTGGAGTACTACAACAAGGACGGCAAGAAGCAGGCCCCCAACGATCGCATGATCACCCAGGAAGTCCTGGCCGACGGCCAGGGCGTGTTCACCTTCGCCTGCCCCTGGAAGGGCTACTGGGGCTTTGCGGCCCTCAGCGACGCCGACTACAAGATCGAGGGCAAGGATGTGGAGCTCGGCGCAGTGCTCTGGGTCGAGATGAAGTAACCCGTCCCCCCCTGTGTGCAACGAAAAAGCCCGGCTTCGGCCGGGCTTTTTCGTTCTGGGCGCTGCGGACGCCGCAGGGACTAGTCGTGGTCGTGGTCGTGGGGATGCACGTGATCGTGGTCGTGGTCGTGGTCGTGGGTATGCTCGTGGGTATGCCCGTCGTGGGTGTGCACGTGGGTGTGGGGATGGGTGTGGTGATGGTGGTGCTCGTGGGTGTGGGCTTCCCCGTGCTCATGGTCGTGTTCGTGCTCGTGGTCGTGCGGATGCTCGTGGTCGTGTTCCTGATGCGGGTGTGTATGGTCGTGGTCGGCCCCGTGCTCATGCGGGTGCCCGGTCTCGCGCAGCATCTTCTCGTACTTGGTTTCCTTCTTCGGCGCGCAGCCACAGGTCTTGCACATGATGAATTCCTCCCGGATGGTATATTCGCCGTAACACTATGTCCGGGCGGGCGTCATGTAAAGGGGAAACCGTCAGCGGGGAAGGCCCTGCGCCGTGGTGCGGGCGGGGCGGCGGAGGGGGGCGGCTTCGGCCGCGGCGGGGGAGGGGGGCTCCGCAGGGACGCCGCGCGGGCGGCGCGGGGTCGGTCGGGGCCGGTCCGGGGCCGTGTTGTCCAAAACGTCGGTTTCCGGGGCCACGATCTTGGGGGCGCGGGCGGCGGGGCGGGGGGCGGCCGGGACGGCCTCGTCCCGTGCGGCCTCGGCGCGCTGCGCAGGGGGAGCGGCCTCGTCCCGGAGCCGCGCCGACGGGGTCCGGCCCGGGCGGTCGGCGTCCGGACGGTCGATGTCGAGATCGGCGTCGAGGCGGTCAGCGTCGAGGTGGTCGGCGTCGTTCGGGCCGTCGGCCAGGATCGGCTCCGTGGGCCAGAGTCCGGTGGCGGGGTCGCCGCCCTGGAGGAGCAGCTCCAGAATGGGGCCCACGAACTCGTCCACCAGGGCCCCGAGCAGGGCCCCGAAAAAGGCCCCGACGCCGCCGCCCAGGGCGGTGCGCAGCCCGTCGCCCAGCACCACGCCGAGCAGGATGCCGAGCAGCGCGCCCGCCAGCCCGCCCACCAGCATGCCGTCGTTGTTCTGGCCGGTGTAGATGGGGCGCTTGGCGGCGCAGCGGGCCGCGTTTTTGGCGATGAACCCTATCAACCCGCCCAGAAAGGCGGCCATGCCCACGAGGATGATGCCCAGGAAGAAATTGAAGACCAGGAGCTGGCCGGCCCAGCCCTGCTCGCAGGTCCCGGCGAAACCGCCGGCCAGGAGCAGGCCCAGGTAGCATTTGCGGCGCAGGGCGGCCATCGAGTGCATGAAATCCTCCGTGAGTGCGCGCTCTTTTTCCGGTCCCCCAACGAATGCGAAAACCATGCCCGGCCAGGATTGCCGGGCGGCAAGTGGTTACTCGCATCCTGGGCTTAGTGCTTTTATTTCGTTCATGATTGTTTACTTTCGTTGGAAATGCGGGTAGGGAAATCCGAACTTCCGCGAGGGGAATAAGCGGAAACGGGGCGCCGCCCCGGCCCGACAGCGGCGTCTCCCGGTCATCTTTAAGGAGAAAGAGGGAGTTATGAAGCGAACGTTTGGATTACTCTCGGCATTG
The DNA here is from genome assembly GCA_050255855.1 of Desulfovibrionaceae bacterium. Taxonomy (GTDB): domain Bacteria; phylum Desulfobacterota; class Desulfovibrionia; order Desulfovibrionales; family Desulfovibrionaceae. The sequence continues at coordinate 2,142 of JBFWIY010000003.1, read as the reverse complement.
CTCGTTATGTGTGTACTCACTTACGTGGCCCTGCCCGACAGCGCCCGCGCCGCCGGCTTCGCCTTGTACGAGTGGAGCGCCCGCGGCAACGCCATGGGCGGCGCGGTCATCGCCAGCCAGAAGCAGGGGGCCTCCTGCATCGCCTCCAACCCGGCGGGCATGACCCGGATCCCCGGCACTCAGCTGGAGGCCGGCTTCACCATCATCAACCCCCAGGGGGACGTGGAGTTCGAGAACGGCGAGAGTGACCACGTCACCAGCCACGCCTTCTTCGACCCCAACATGTTCGTCACCCAGCAGATCAACGACGACTGGTGGTTCGGCGTGGGCGAGTTCACCCGCTTCGGCCTGGGCACCCAGTACGACGAGGGCTGGGCCGGCCGCGGCAACATGTACAAGGCCGTGCTGGAGACCTTCTCCTTCAACCCCAACGTGGCCTACAAGGTGAACGACGAGCTCTCCGTGGCCGCGGGCATCGAGTACGTCTACGGCAGCATGGACCTGCGCAAGGACAACCGGGCCATCAACGCCGCCCTCAACGAGTGGATCCTCAAGCCCAAGGGCGACGCCTGGGGCTGGGACGTGGCCGCCCACTACGTGCCCACGGACTGGCTCTCCTTCGGGGCCATGTACCGCAGCAGCCTGCGCTTCTTCGGCACGGGCTCGGGCGAGTTCACCCGCTCCGCCGGTGACGACGAGATGAAGATGCGCGCCACCTTCCCGTCCTCCATCAGCACCGGCATGGCCATCAAGGCCACCGACGACCTGACCTTCGAGGTGGACTACATCTACACCATGTGGAGCGAGTTCCGGAAGATGACCTACCTCTTCACGGACAAGACCAAGACCGCCCTGGCCGACGTCACCGACAAGACCATGGACTCCATCAAGGACTACAACGACGCCATGCGCATCCAGTTCGGCGTGGAGTGGCAGGCCTGGGACGACGTCTTCCTGCGCGCCGGGTACGTCTTTGACGAGAGCCCGCAGGACAAGGACTACGCCGACTACATGCTGCCCTCCAACGACCGGCAGATCGTGAGCACCGGCCTTGGCTTGGTCTTCGACAAGGTGAGCGTGGACTTCTCCCTCATGTACCTGTTCGCCTCCTCGCGCGAGATCGACAACAACGTCCGCGGCACCTTCGATTCCAATATCGAGAACAGCAAAGCCTATATGGGGAGCATGAGCGTCTCCTACAGCTTCTAGCCGACCCGATGAAACGGCCTCCAGGGGCGGACGGCGCGGCCGTCCGCCCCTTTTCGTCGCCCGACGAACCGCGCTTGACCGCCGCCCGCACCCGATTTATGACGCTCGCATGCACAGTGACAGCCTCATCTCCCTGCACCGCCTGGTGTGGACGGCCATGTGCGCCGCCCTCATCGGCGTCGGGGCCTACGCGGTGATCCCGCTGGGGCCCATCCCCTTTTCCATGCAGCCCATGTTCGTGTGCCTGGCGGGCTACGTGCTCGGCCCGGTGTCCGGGGCGGCCAGCGTGGGCCTGTACTTGGCGGCCGGGTCGGTGGGCCTGCCGGTGTTCCAGCGCGGCATGGGCGGCCTGGCCCATCTGCTGGGCCCCACGGGCGGGTTCCTGTTCGGGTTCGTGCTGTTGGCCGCGTGCGCGGGCCTGGCCGCCCGGCGCGACGGCGGGGCCGTGCGCTGGCTGCCCGGGCTGGCCTGGGGCCTGGTGGGGCTGGTGGCGCTGTACGCCTGCGGCGCGGTCTGGCTCAAGGTCCGGCTGGACTGGGACTGGTCGCGCACGCTGCTCACCGCCGTGGTCCCCTTTTTCCCCCTCGGTATCCTCAAGCTGGGGCTGGCCCTGGGCTGCGCCCGGGTCCTGGCCCGAAGCCGGTTGCTCCCCCTTGCTGCTCGCCCGTAAGCTCACCTACGCCTATCCCGGCGGCGGGGCGGCCCTGAGCGGGGTGAGCCTCGCCCTGGAGCCCGGGGCCCTGCTGGCCCTGGCCGGGGCCAACGGCAGCGGCAAGTCCACCCTGCTGGCCGTGCTGGCCGGGCTCATCGAGCCCACGGGCGGCACCCTCAAGCTGGCCGCCGGGGCGGAGCTGGGCGCGCGCGAGCTGCGCTCCCTGGCCCGGCTGGTGATGCAGGACGCCGACGCCCAGATCCTGGGCGGCACGGAGGGCG
>JBFWIY010000002.1:0-25598 GCA_050255855.1 Desulfovibrionaceae bacterium | reverse complement strand
GCCGTCCCGTCGCCCCGGGTTCCCGGGTCCAGGCGCTCGGCCAGCCGGTCCAGGGTGCCGCGGTCGTTGAAGTCGAAGTGCAGCGGGGTGAGGGTGATGTGCCCCTTGCTGAGCAGGTCGCGGTCCGTGCCGGGCCGCACGCGCTCCGGGGGAATCTTCCCCTCCAGCCAGTAGTAGGCCCGGCCGCGCGGGTCGGCGCGCGCCTCGTACCAGTCGTCGTAGGCGGCCCGGGTGTGCGGGCACAGGCGCAGGCCCTGGTGCTCCCCGAAGTCGCAGACCGGAAAGTTGAGGTTCATCAGGGTCTTTTCCGGCACCGCGTCCCAGGGCAGGCGCTCGGCCAGCTCCACGGCGAACCGCGCCTGGCGCGAGAGCTCGCGCGGGGCGAAGTCGTCCATGGACACGGCCAGGGCGTGCACGCCCATGAACACCGCCTCGGTTGCCGCGGAGACCGTACCGGAGTAGACGATGTCCACGCCCACGTTGGCCCCGCGGTTGATGCCCGAGAAGACCATGTCCACCCCGGGCACCAGGGTGGTGAGCCCGAGCTTCACGCAGTCGGCCGGGGTGCCGCTCACCCCCAGGCCGCGGAACCCGTCCTCCACCACCTCCGTGGCCCGCAGGGGCAGGAAGTAGGTGATGGCGTGCCCCACGGCGGACTGCTCCTGCACCGGGGCCACCACGTGGACCTCGTGCCCCGCCTCCAGAAGCGCCCGATGCAGGGCGCGCAGGCCGCCCGCGTGGATGCCGTCGTCGTTGGTCAGAAGGACCTTCATGTCCGCCTCGCTGGATGCTCGCGCCCGGCGGAGCGCTTCATTGACAACCCGCCGGTTTTCGGTTCCAAACTGGGAAGCGCCCGAGCGCGCCTCCGCCAGCAGGGCTAACCCATCAACCGCTTCAAAGGCAAGACATGGAAAAGCACGTCTTTGTGCGCGACCTCCAACCGGGCACCCAGGTGTCCGCCCCGTTCATGGTGGCCGAGGCCCGTCGCGGCCAGGCCCGCAACGGGCCCTACGTCAAACTCGTGCTCCAGGACCGCACCGGCCGCGTGGACGGGGTCATCTGGAGCCCGCTGGCCGACACCTGCCCGGAGCTGGGCCCCGGCGCCCTGGCGGTCTTCACCGGCGCGGTGACCAGCTTCAAGGACCAGGCCCAGATCCGCGTGGACAACGTGGAGCTCCTGGACCGCGACGCCGCGGGCGCGGGGGACTACCTCCCGGCCAGCGAGCGCCCGGCCGGGCTGATGCTCGAAGAACTGGGCGACCTGGTGCTGGAGCACATCGAGTACAAGCCCCTGCGCCAGCTGGTGCGCAAGGTCCTGGACGACGAGCCCGTCCGCGCCCGGCTCCTGGCCGCGCCCGGGGCCAAGACCGTGCACCACGCCTACGTGGGCGGCCTGCTGGAGCACACCCTGGCCGTGGCCCGGCTGTGCATGAGCGTCTGCGACCTCTACCCCGCCCTGGACCGCCAGGTCCTGCTGGCCGGGGCCGTGCTCCACGACCTGGGCAAGGCCTGGGAGCTGGCCAGCGAACCGGCCTGCGACTACACCGACCCGGGCCGGCTCATGGGCCACGTGAACCTCGGGCTCGAAGTGCTGGCCCCCTACTTCGCCAAGGCCCGCGGCCTGGACGAGGGCGTGGCCCTGCACCTCAAGCACCTCATCGTCTCCCACCACGGCGAATTCGAGTTCGGCGCGGCGGTGCGGCCCATGACCCCCGAGGCCTTTGTGCTGCACTTCTGCGACAACATGGACTCCAAGCTCAACCAGACCATGCGCGTCCTGGACGAGCTGGAGCCGGACCAGGGCCCCTGGACCCCCTTCCAGCGCTTCCTGGACCGCCCGCTCTTCAAGGCCGCCCCGACCCCGGGCAAGAACGGGGAGAACGGCAAGAACCATCCCCCGGAGAACCAATGTTTATTACCTTTGAAGGGATAGAGGGCACCGGCAAGACCACCCAGATCACCCGGCTGCGCGACCACTTCCAGGCCAGCGGCCGCGAGGTGGTGCTCACCCTGGAGCCCGGCGGCAGCCGCATCGGCCGCGAGCTGCGGCGCATGCTCCTGCACATGGAGAGCACGGACCTCACCGGCCCGACCGAACTCTTCCTCTACCTGGCCGACCGCGCCCAGCACGTGGCCCAGGTGGTGCGCCCGGCCCTGGCTGCGGGCAAGATCGTCATCTCCGACCGCTTCGCCGACTCCACCGTGGCCTACCAGGGCTACGGCCGGGGCCTGGACCCCAAGGAGCTCCACCGCTTCAACGCCGTGGCCGTGGACGGCCTGTGGCCGGACCTGACCATCCTCCTGGACCTGGACCCCGAGCTGGGGCTCAAGCGCGCCCTGACCCGCAACCTGCGCGAGGGCAAGGCCGTGGACGAGGGCCGGTTCGAGGCCGAGAGCCTGGATTTCCACTCCCGGGTGCGCGAGGGCTACCTGACCTGGGCCGCCCTGCACCCGGACCGCATCCGGGTGGTGGACGCCGCCCGGCCCCCGGACGCGGTCTTCGCCGACGTGCTGGCCCTGGCGGACCGGGGATGACCAGGGCCGGGAAGGACGCCGCAGGCGCGGACGCGCCCCCCGTCCCGTCCCCCACCCCGGCCCCGTCCCCGTTCCACGCGCCCTGCGGCCACGAGGTGGCCTTCACCCCACGCCAGAAGGCCCTGGGCTGGGCCGGATTCCTCCTGCTGGCCGGGGGCCTGGCCTGGGCCCTGACCACCGGGGCCGAAGGGCTGGGGTACAACTGGCAATGGTACCGCGTGGGCCGCTATTTCCTGGCCCCGGGGCCGAACGGGATCATGGACGGGATCATGGACGGGCTCACGGCCGGGCCCCTGCTGCGCGGCCTGGGCGTCACCCTGGAGATCACCGCCGCGTCCTTCGGGCTGAGCTTCGCCCTGGGCCTGGGCTGCGCGGTGCTGCGCCTGTCCCCCTCCCCGGTGGGGCGCGGCGCGGCCCGGGTCTACCTGGAGCTGGTGCGCAACACCCCCCTGCTCATCCAGCTCTTTTTCCTGTATTTCGCCATCGCCCCGCTCTTCGGGCTCTCGGCCTTCGCCACGGCGGTGCTCTCCCTGTCCCTGTTCGAGGGGGCCTACGCCTCGGAAATCTTCCGGGCGGGCATCGTGGCCGTGGACCGCGGCCAGTGGGAGGCGGCCCTGGGCACGGGCCTGAACCTGGCCCAGACCTACCGCCACGTCATCCTGCCCCAGGCCGTGCGGCGCATCCTGCCGCCCCTGGCCGGGCAGGCCGTGTCCCTGGTCAAGGACTCGGCCCTGGTCTCCACCATCGCGGTCTACGACCTGACCATGCAGGGCCAGGCCATCGTGGCCGAGACCTTCCTCACCTTCGAGATCTGGTTTACGGTGGCCGCAGTCTACCTGTGCGTCACCCTGGCCCTGGACGCCGCCGTGGGGCTGCTGCGCCGCGCGCTGGCCGGGCCCGTCTGTCCCTAGGCAACCCGAGCCACCACCTGCAACACCGGAGCGATACCATGACCTTATGGCGAACCATCACCACCGGCCTGGCGGCCTGCATCCTGATCCTCGGGACGGCCACCGCCCTCTGGGCCGGAGACGTGCGCCAGGACCTGGCCGCGTCCAGCGCCCTGGAGCAGGTGCTCCAGCGCGGGGCCCTGCGCGTGGGCTTCTCCACCTTCGTGCCCTGGGCCATGAAGGACAAGGACGGCGACTTCATCGGCTTCGAGATCGACGTGGCCCGCCAGCTGGCCCAGGACATGGGGGTCACGCCCCAGTTCGTGCCCACCAAGTGGGACGGCATCCTCCCCGCCCTGCTCACCGGCAAGTTCGACATCATCATCGGCGGCATGGGCGTGCTGCCCGAGCGCAACCTCAAGGCGAACTTCTCCATCCCCTACGAGTATTCGGGCATGAGCATCGTGGCCAACAAGCAGGCCGCGCCCGGACTCAGGAGCCTCCAGGACTGCAACCGGCCCGACGTGGTGGTGGCCGTGCGCCTGGGCACCACCGCGGAAAAGGCCGCCCGCGAGCACCTGCCCAAGGCCACCCTGCGCCAGTTCAGCGACGAGGCCCAGACCATCCAGGAGCTGCTCACCGGCCGGGCCCAGGCCCTGGTGGCCTCGGCCCCCCTGCCCGAGCAGACCGCGGCCAAGTATCCGGCCCAGCTCTACCTGCCCCTGGACGGCCCCTTCACCCGCGAGCCCATCGGCTTCGCCGTGCGCAAGGGCGATCCGGACTTCCTGAACTTCCTGGACAACTGGATCCGCGTGAAGACCGACCAGGGCTGGCTCAAGGCCCGCTACGACTACTGGTTCCGCACCCTGGACTGGCAGGACCGGGTGGAATAGCCCGTGTACTGGCGCCCCACGCGCTGGACCCGCTGGGACGCGCTGCTGGCCCTGACCCTGGCGATCGGGGCCGCGGCCCTGGTGGCGCGCGCCGGGGCCAACCTGACCTACGCCTGGGACTGGTCCGGCCTGCCCGGGTTCCTGGCCCGCCGCGGGGCGGACGGGACCTGGCGGGCCGGGCCGCTCACCCAGGGGCTGGAGGTCACCCTGCGCCTGGCCGTGCTCTCCGGGGCCCTCGGCTTGGGGCTGGGCCTGGCCGCCGGGCTGGGCCGGGTGGGCCGCGGCTATTTGTGGCGACTGGCGGGCCGGGCCTACGTGGGCCTGGTGCGCAACACCCCGCCCCTGGTGCTGGTCTTCGTGTTCTACTTCTTCCTGGGCGACCAGCTCATCCACTGGATCGGCGCGGACGAGTGGGCCTACACCCTGCGCGGCCCGCTGCGCACCGTGGCGAGCGTGCTCCTGGGCCCGCCCGAACGCCTGCCCGCCTTCCTCTCCGGGGTCTTCGCCCTGGGGCTCATGGAGGGAGCCTACTTCACCGAGATCGTGCGCGCCGGGGTGGAGGGCGTGGAGCGCGGCCAGTGGGAGGCCTCGGCCGCCCAGGGCATGACCCGGCGGCAGCAGCTGCGCCTAGTGATCCTGCCCCAGGCCCTGCAACGCATGCTCCCGGCCCTGGCCGGCCAGTTCATCTCCACCATCAAGGACTCGGCCATCGTCTCCATCATCAGCATCCAGGAGCTGACCTTCGCGGGCCAGGAGCTCATGGCCGCAACCTACCGCACCTTCGAGATCTGGAGCGCGGTGCTGGGGCTCTATTTCGTGCTGTGCTTCGCCTGCTCCCTCTGGGTGCGGCGGCTGGAGCGCCGCGCGGCGCGCTGGAGCTGAGGCCCGGGCCCGGATCGACCGCCGGGCCGACCCTTGACCGTTCGGGCCGAAATGCGCATTGTAAGCCTCGGAACTACGTCCGGGACTACGCCCGGAATTCCGCCCCGGCCCCGACCCCCAACTCCCAAAGGAGATCCGCCATGAGCGCCCCCGACGTGAAATTCTTCGGCCTGTCCACCTGCATCCACTGCAAGAACGCCAAGGCCTACCTGGACGAATGCCACGTGGACTACAACTGCGTGTTCGTGGACAAGCTGAGCGGCGACGAGAAAAAGGCCGTGATGGAAGAGGTGCGCCAGTACAACCCCTCCCTGAGCTTCCCCACCATGGTCATCAACGGCGTCGTGGTCATCGGCTTCAACAAGGACAAGATGGACCAGGCCCTGGGCAAATAATTTCCGCAAGGAGGTCCGTATGGACGCCAAGACCCTGTACGAGCAGCTCAAAAAGCTCCAGGAGCCCAAAGGCTACTTCTTCAACGACGACCTCGCGCGCATGACCATGCCCCTCATGGAGAGCCTGCTGGAAAACAAGGCCCGCTATGGCTACATGGCCTGCCCCTGCCGCCTGGCCAACGGGACCCAGGAGGACGACCGCGACATCATCTGCCCCTGCGTGTACCGCGAGCCGGACGTGCGGGAGTACGGGGCCTGCTTCTGCGGGCTCTACGTGAGCCGCGACTGGCTGGACGGCAAGATCGAGCGCCAGGTGGTGCCGGAGCGCCGCCCGCCCGAGAAGATCAAGTTCTGATCGCGGGACGATCACGCGCCCAACGCAAAGCGCCCCGGCCGAGGCCGGGGCGCTTTTTTCATGTCATCCGATGGGTTGAAGCGGCCTACTCGCCGCCCTTGAGCTTGGTCCAGTACTCTTCCCAGGCGCTGAGGGCCGGGCCGAGGTAGCTCTGGAACTCGCTGTGGGCCATGACCTCGGCCGGAGGATAGATGGCCGGGTTGTCCTTGATCTCCGGCGGCAGCAGGGCCAGGGCCGCCTTGTTGGGCGTGGCGTAGCCGTACTCCAGGCAGATCTTCTCGGCCACGTCCGGACGCAGCAGGTAGTTGATGAAGGTCAGGGCGTTGTCCTTGTTCTGCGCGCCCTTGAGGATGACCAGGTTGTCCATCCAGAAGATGCCGCCCTCCTTGGGCCAGACGAACCGGAAGGTGTCGCGCTCCTCCATGGCGGCCACGGCCTCGCCGTTCCAGATCATGCCGATGGCCACCTCGTCGTTGAGGAAGGGCATCTTGGGATTGTCGGAGTTGAACACGCGCACCGCGGGCATCAGGGTCTTGAGCCGCTCGTAGGCGGCCTTCACGTGCTCGGGGTCGGGGTCGTTGATGGAACGGCCGTCCAGCAGCAGCCCGATGCCGAAGACCTCGCGCAGGTCGTCCTGCATAAGCAGCTTGCCCGCGCACTCGGGCTTCCAGAGGTCGGCCCAGGAGGTCACCGGCCCGGCGATCTTGGCCGAGTCGTACATGATGCCCGTGCCGCCCCAGAGATAGGGCACGGAATAGAGGTTCTTGGGATCGTAGGGCTTGTCCAGGATGGTCGGGTCCAGGTTGGCCATGTTGGGCAGCTTGGCCTTGTCCAGCTCGGCCAGCAGGCCCTCCTCGCGCATGCGGTGCACGAAGTAGGTGGAGGGGACCACGATGTCGTAGCCCGCGCCGCCCTGGAGCTTCACCTTGGCGTACATGGCCTCGTTGCTCTCGAAGGTGGAGTACACCACCTTGATGCCGGTCTCGGCCTCGAAGTCCTTGAGCACCTCCTCGGGCATGTACTCGGTCCAGTTGTAGACCGAGACCTCGCCGGAGCCCTTGGGCGCGGGGGCGGCGGCCGGGGCGGGAGCCGGGGCGGGAGCGGGCTCGGCGGCCGGAGCCGGGGCCGGAGCGGCCGGGGCGGCCTCGGACTTCGCCTTGCCCGAGTCGGAGCCCGAGCAGCCCGAAAGCGCGGCGATCCCGCACAGGGCCAGGCCAAGGGCCAGAACCAGGAACCATTTCTTCATCGCTTCCTCCTGAGCAGGATGTGCGCCGAAAAGACGCAGGTGACGGTGACGCCGATGATGAGCGCCGACAGGGCGTTCACGTCGGGCTTCACGCCCAGGCGCACCATGGAGTAGACCCGCAGGGGCAGAATCTCGAAGTTCTGTCCGGTGACGAAGAAGCTGATGATGACGTCGTCCATGGACAGGGTGAAGGAGAGCAGCCACCCGGCCAGCACCGCGGGCCAGGCCAGGGGCAGGATCACGTGCCGGAAGGCGTTGAACTCGCTGGCCCCCAGGTCCTGCGCCGCCTCGATGAGGTTGCGGTCCAGGCCCTGGAGCCGGGAGAAGACCGTCACCGCCACGAAGGGCAGGCAGAAGGTGATGTGGGCCAACAGCAGCGTGAAGAAGCCCGGGGTCAGGCCCAGGGCGATGAACAGCACCAGCAGGGCCACGCCCATGACGATGTCCGGCGAGACCATGACCACGTACATGCCGGACGAGAGCAGGGTCTTGCCCCGGAAGCGGTAGCGGTACAGGGCCACGGCGGCCAGCAGCCCGAGCACCGTGGCCAGGCTGGCGGCCAGGATGGCCACGGTCAGGGAGTGCACCGCGGCGTCCATGAGCTGGGCGTTCTCGAAGAGCCGCTGGTACCAGCGCCAGGTGAACCCGTGCCAGGTGACGGTGTACTTGGAGTCGTTGAAGGAAAAGACGATGAGCACCAGCACGGGCAGGTACAGGAAGAGGTAGACCGGGGCCAGCCGGACGAAGCGCCAGAGCCACTGGATCACGGCGCCACCTCGGTGGCGTCGCCCACCTCGGCGAGCTTGCCCATGTGGCCCATGCCGCCCGCGTCGGCCCGGTCCGCCGGGCCGCCCGAGCCGCCCCGACGCAACGCCGCCGCCCGGCGGTAGAAGAGCAGCAGCAGGAGCATCATGCCCGTGAGCACCACGCTGGCCGCGCTGCCCGCGGGCCAGTTGCGCGCCGTGAGGAACTGGTTCTTGATGAAGTTCCCCACGATGAGGTGCTTGCCCCCGCCCATGAGGTCCGGGATGTAGAACATGCCCAACGCGGGCAGAAAGACCATCAGGCACCCGGCCACCACGCCCGGCATGGTGAGCGGCCAGGTGACGGACAGAAAGGTCCGCACCCGCCCGGCCCCCAGGTCCTGGGCCGCCTCCAGCAGGCGCACGTCCAGCTTCTCGATGCTGGCGTAGAGCGGCAGGATCATGAAGGGCAGGAGCGTATAGACCAGCCCGGCGAACACGGCCACGTCGGTGTACATGAGGCTCACCGGCCCGTCGGACAGGCCCAGGGCCATGAGGGCCTGGGAGAACAGGCCGTTGGCCTTGAGGATGAAGACCATGGCGTAGGTGCGGATGAGGGAGTTGGTCCAGAAGGGGATGATGACCATGAGCAGGAGCAGGCCGCGGAACCGGCCGGTGCGCCGGGCCAGGCACCAGGCGAAGGGATAGCCCACCATGAGGCAGAGCAGCGTGGCCCCGCCCGCCAACACCAGGGAACGCCACAGCACCCCCAGGAACAGCGGGCTCAGGATGGTCCGGTAGCCCTCCAGGCTGAAGGCCGGGGCCACGAACCCGGTCTCGTCCCGGGCCATGAGGCTGACCGCCACCACCATGAGGGCCGGGACGAGCACGAAGAGCCCCAGCCAGGCGGCGGGCGCCCAGACCGTGACGCGGCGGAAGAGCCCGCGCCTAGCCCTGATCCGCAAGGACCACCTCCCAGCCCTTGAACCAGCTCACGAAGACCGGCTCCCCGGGCTTGAAGCTCATCTTGGCGGCGTCCTCGTCGAAGAATTCCGTGACCAGGATGTTCTGGCCCGTGGCCAGCCGGACGGTCATGTCCCAGGTGGAGCCCTTGTACACGGTCTCCTCGATGACCCCGGGCAGCCAGAGCTTGTCGTCGTCGGCCGGGATCTCGCGCTCCACCAGCAGATCCTCGGGCCGCAGCACGATCTTGACGGCCTGGCCCGGGACGAGCGGTTTGGCGGTCTTGAGCCAGCAGGGATGCCCGCCCACGTCGGCCACCAGGGTCTCGCCCTCGTGGCGGGTGACGGTGGCGTCCAGGATGTTGGTCTCGCCCACGAAGTTGGCCACGAAGAGGTTCACGGGCTCCTCGTAGACCTGCTCCGGGGTGCCCATCTGCTCCACCCGCCCCTGGTTCATCACCACCACCCGGTCGGACATGGAGAAGGCCTCCTCCTGGTCGTGGGTGACGAAGACGAAGGTGATGCCCAGGCGGCGGCGCAGCTGCTTGAGCTCCAGCTGCATGCGCTTGCGGAGCTTGAAGTCCAGGGCGGACAGGGGCTCGTCGAGCAGCAGGGCGCGCGGCTTGTTCACCACGGCGCGGGCGATGGCCACGCGCTGCTGCTGGCCGCCGGAGAGCTGGGCGGGCATGCGCCGGGCGAAGTCCTCCAGCTTGACCATGGCCAGGGTCTCGAAAACGCGTTCGCGGATGTCGTCGCGCCCCAGGCCCGCCATGCGCAGCCCGAAGGCCACGTTGTCGTAGACGCTCATGTGCGGGAACAGGGCGTAGGACTGGAAGACGGTATTGACCTTGCGGCGGTGGGGCGGCAGCCGGTCCACGCACTTGCCGTCGATGGAGACGCTGCCCGTGCTGGGGGTCTCGAAACCGGCGATGATGCGCAGGATGGTGGTCTTGCCGCAGCCGCTGGGGCCGAGCAGGGTCAGGAATTCGCCGTTCTGGATGTCCAGGTCCAGGGGTTCGAGGGCTTCCTGGTCGTCGAAGCGCTTGGACACGCCCTCAAGGCGAATGACGGAAGCGGTGCTCATGACGGCGCCCCCCCGTGCTGGTGGCTATGGTGTGGACCCAAACGGACCGGACGGCCCGTGCCTCCCCTCCCCGGCTTGGTGTTCGGGAACAAGGGAAGTAAACGCTTTCGGGAAAAAAGGGAATCTTTTTTTGCCCCCGGCCGCCTTCTCCAGGAATATCGAATCGATCGCAACGCGGCCAACCCGGCGTCCGGGGCCGCCCCCAGCGCCATCCGCGCCCGCCGCCCCGAGGGCCGGGCGGGCAAGGCATCCGGCCCGACGCGGCGCCGCCGTCAGGCCCGGCGCGATGACGGGGACATCGTTCTGAACATCTCTGAGTTATTGAATAATATTGATGCAACAAAAATACGCCACACAGCCCTCCCCTCCCCGCCGATCGCTCAAAAGGGTGGGAGGGCAAGGCGCGAGAGCCGGATAAGCCCGAAGCGGACCCCCGTCCGTGAGGGATTATCCGGCTCGCAGCAACGCAGCCATCACGCCGTTTTCAGCGATCGGCGCAGGGCCTGGTCCAGGTCGGCCGTGATGTCCGCCACATCCTCGATGCCCACGGAGATGCGCACCATGTCCGGAGGGACCCCGGCGGCGAGCTGGTCCTCGGGCTTGACCTGGGAGTGGGTGGTGGAGGCCGGGTGGATGACCAGGGTTCGGGCGTCCAGGATATTGGCCAGGTGCGAGCAGAGCCGCACGGACTCGATGAAGCGCTTGCCCGCCTCGAACCCGCCCTTGACCCCGAAGCCGAACACCGCGCTGGGGCCCAGGGGGAAGAACCGCTTGGCCCGCTCGTGGTCCTTGTGCCCGGGCAGCCCGGCGTAGTTCACCCAGCTCACGGCCGGGTGCGCGGCCAGGAACTCGGCCACGGCCTGGGCGTTGCGGCAGTGGGCCTCGGCGCGCAGGGGCAGGGTCTCCATGCCCTGGAGGATCAGGAAGCTGTTCATGGGCGCGGGGCAGGCCCCGATGTCGCGCAGCAGCCCGGTGCGCAGCTTGGTGCAGAAGGCCGTGCAGGGCGTGCCCTCGGTGGCGCACAGGGCCTTCCAAAAGTTCAGGCCGTGGTAGCTGGGGTCCGGGTCGGTGATCTCCGGGAACTTGCCCGAGGCGGCCCAGTCGAAGGTCCCGGCCTCCACGATGCCGCCGCCGATGGCGGTGCCGTGGCCGGCCACGATCTTGGTCAGGGAATAGACCACGATGTCCGCGCCCACGGCCAGGGGGTCGAAGATGGGCGGCGGGGCCACGGTGTTGTCCAGCACGAAGGGGATGCCGTGGCGGTGGGCCACCGCGGCGATGCCCGGCAGGTCGTCCACGTTGCAGCGCGGGTTCCCGATGGTCTCGGTGTAGAGGAGCCGGGTGTTCTCGTCCACCGCGGCCTCGAAGTTGGCCGGATCCGAGGAGTCCACGAAGCGCACCTCGATGCCGAAGCGCGACAGGGTGTGCTCGAACAGGGTGTGGGTGCCGCCGTAGAGGTTGGTGCCGGAGACGATGTTCTGGCCCTGGCCGGTGATGGCGGCCACGGCGTAGAACACCGCGCTCATGCCCGAGGCCGTGGTCACGGCGGCGGGCGCGCCGTGCAGGGCGGCCAGGCGCTTCTCCAGCACGTCGGTGGTGGGGTTCATGATGCGGGTGTAGATGTACCCGCTCTCACGCAGGCCGAAGAGGTCGGCGGCGTGCTCCACGTCGCGGAACACGTAGCTGGTGGTCTGGTAGATGGGCACGGCGCGGGAGCCGGTCTCGGCGTCCGGGGTGTGCCCGGCGTGCAGGACCACGGTTTGCGGACGGGGTTTGTCGCTCATGGCGGCCTCCTGGAGGTTGGACCTCCATGCTATGCCCCGGAACGGGGCGGGATGCAACGGGGAAGATCAGACGGCGACCCGGGCCGCCTCCAGGACGAGGCGGATCGCATCGCGCGCCTCCGGGGGCACCGGGGGCTTCCCGTGCCGATCCCGCAGGTCCGGGTTCCCGGCCAGGGCCAGGACCAGCCCGCCCAGCTTCAGGGCCTCGTCCAGGCGCGGGTTCTGCTCCAGGCAGGCCTTCAGACGCCCGGCGCAGCCCGGGTAGTCGCCCTTTTCGTAGTAGGCCCGGGCCAGGTTGTAGAACAGGTGCTCGTCCCCGGAGGCGAAGTCCAGGGCCCGGCCGTAGAACTCCACGGCCTGGTCGAAGAGCCCGTTCTTGCGCAGGGCGATGCCCATCTCGTTGAACAGGTGCTTGTGCTCGGCCTCGAAGGCGGCGTCGAGCTTCACCAGGTCGTCGAACACGTGCAGGGCCTTGGCCGTGTCCCGGCGGCCCAGGTGGGAGAGGCCCAGGCCGAACACGGCGCGCACGTTCTCGTCGTCCAGACGCAGGGCCTGGTTGTAGCGTCCGATGGCCGCGTCGTACTCCCCCACGGCGCGGTGCTCGTCGCCGTGGCGCACGGCGTCGGCCATCTCGACCACGCGGGGGAACACGTTGCGGTTGTAGAAATCCAGCTCGGGGTGGAAGTCCTCCAGGAGCTGGGCCTTGCTCACGGCGCGGCGCTGGCCCGTGGGCACGTAATTGGCGTTGAGCATCCACAGGCCGAACTCGTCCGGCCCGAGCTGCTCCGCATACCAGTAGACGTTGACGGTCTGCTTGCGGGAGGTGGCGCCGGCCCCGATCTTGATGGTCTTCTTGTCGGAAAAGGCGCAGCGCAGCCCCCCGGGCAGGGCGTCCGGGGCGTGGGAGAGCTCCAGGGGATCGACGGGTTTGATGCGGGTTCGGCTCATGGCTCGGGCGGCTCCTCGGCCCATGGCCAGAGATAGCGGCCGGGCCGCGCCGGGTCAAGCCGAGGGGGGAGACTCAGGCCGCGGGCAGCTGCCGCAGGGCCAGGCGCAGCTCGCGGTCGGCCGGGTCCAGGTCCAGGGCCCGCTGGTAGAACTCGCGGGCGCGGGCGGTGCGTCCGGCCCGGACGAAGATGTCGGCCATGTTGGCCAGCACGGCCTTGGAGCCCGTCCCCAGCCCGGGCTCGCGTCCCAGGGCGTCCTCCAGGGCGGCCACGGCCTGGGCGTACTGGTCGCCGTCGGCGTGGGCCAGGGCCATGTTGTAGTGCAGGCCCGCGTCGTCCGGGGCCACCTGGGAGGCCTGACGGTAGTTCTCCAGGGCCTCCTTCCACTTGCCCTGACGGCGCAGGGCCAGGCCCAGCCGGTTGAAGACCACCATGTCCCGGGGCCCCAGGCTGCCGTGCTTGCTCGCCAGCAGGCCGGAAAGGTACTTCTCGCTGGCCCGGGCGGCCTCCTCGGGCAGGGCGTCCACCACGTCCAGCACGATGTTCTCCACGATGGTCATGGACTCCTCGCGGGCCCGCTCCACCGCGGCGTCGAACTGGGCTTCGGCCTCCTCCAGACGGCCCAGGCGCACCAGGGCCCGGCCCATGTCGAACTTGCGGCGCAGGTTGCGCGGGCTGATCTCGTCCAGGGCCCGGAGGTGGAGCAGGTGCTCGGCGTCGTCCACCCCGCGGTACATCTCGGCCAGGTGCTTGAGGGGGTCCAGATAGAGGGGGGCGTGCTCGTGGGCCTGGGAAAAGGCCGCGCGGGCCTCGTCGCGCCGCCCCAGGCCGAGCAAGGCCTCGCCGCGCAGCATGAGCGCCCCGGGGCTGCCCGGCTTGAGGGCCAGGACCTTGTCC
Organism: Desulfovibrionaceae bacterium; assembly: GCA_050255855.1. GTDB lineage: Bacteria > Desulfobacterota > Desulfovibrionia > Desulfovibrionales > Desulfovibrionaceae. Next base: position 11,985 of record JBFWIY010000002.1, on the reverse strand, counting down.
GTGAGCCCCAGCACCTCCTCGCCCCGGCCCCGGGTGAGCAGGGCCCGGGCCTGGTCCATGAGGCGGCGGATCTTCTCGGGCGGGCGCACCAGGTTGGCGAGCTTCTGGATGATGTCGTCGGCCGAGGCGGGCTTGGTGAGGATGGAGTCCACGCCGGTCTCGTGCAGAAAGGCGGAGTCCCCCTCCTCGGCCTCGCCCGTGAGCAGCAGCACGGGCAGACGCGGCAGGGCCCCCTTCACGGCGTAGATGAACTCCGTGGTGGGCCGCCGCCCCACCCGGCGCTCCACCAGCAGCACCAGGGGCGCGGGCTCGCGGCCGCGGCGCATGACCTGGCGCAGGGCCGGGGCCTCGCCCTGGTGGTGGGTGACGGCCACCCGACGCGCGCCCACGGTCTTGCCGAGCACGCTGCGCAGGGTCCGGACAAAGAAGTCGTCCTCGGTGAGCACCAGCAGCTCGCCGTCCTGGTCGTCCAGGAACTCCAGCAGGACGGCGTCGTGATCCAGGGGGCTCATGCGGCGGGCTCCGGGGCGGCTAGGCGGCGGTCAAGGGCGTGACGTTGATGAGTTCCAGGGCGTTGAGCAGGTTCTGCGGGGTGAGGGGCTTGACGAGGTAGCCCTGGCAGCCCTGCCAGAAGGAGGCGCTCATGTTGTTGAGGTCGTCCATGGCGGTGATCATGAGGATCTTGGCGGGCCCGGCCCCGTTTCCCGGGTGGCGCTCCTCCAGGCCGCGCAGGCCCTTCACCAGCTCCTGGCCCTGCATGTCCGGCATGTTGATGTCCACGGTGATGAGCCCGAAGGGGTCCCCGGCCTCCAGGGCGCGGGCGGCCAGGGCCAGGGCCTGGCCCCCGGTGTCCGCGGTCTCGCAGCGCCCGTAGGCCGAGAGCAGGATCTCCGCCTTGGTGCGGGCGACCATCTCGTCGTCCACGACCAGTATCCGCATGCCGCCTCCTCGCCATTGAAAACGTGAATCGCACCCATTTGCCTACACGCAAGGGCGGTCTCAGGGCAAGGGGCCCGGAAGGGCGCGAGGGGGCCTCAGCCCCGGAGGACCGGCAGCCAGGCCGCGAAGTCCCGGCGGCCGCGGGCCGCGTACTCGGCCTTGCGAAACTTTTTGCCCATCTTGCGGTTCAGGCCGGGCATGAGCCCGAAGTGGACGTTGGAGGGCTGGAAGCGCTTCAAGGGCGGGCGGCCCAGGTGGGCCAGCAAGGCCCCCAGGGCCGTGGTCTCGGGCGGGGGGGGCAGCTCGCGGCCCTGGACGAGCCGGGCGGCCAGCACGCGCCCCAGCCAGAGCCCGCAGGCCGCGCTCTCCACGTAGCCCTCCACCCCGGTGATCTGCCCGGCGAGCCAGACCCCGGGCCGGGCGATCAGCTCCAGGCCGCGCAGCACGCGCGGGGCGTCCACGTAGGTGTTGCGATGGATGCTGCCCAGGCGCAGAAACTCGGCGTGGGCCAGGCCCGGGATGAGCCGGAACACGCGCTGCTGCTCGGGATAGGTGAGCTTGGTCTGGAATCCCACCAGGTTGAAGGCGGTCTGCTCCAGATTTTCCGCGCGCAGCTGGACCACGGCGAAGGGGCGGCGGCCGGTGCGCGGATCCTCCAGGCCCACGGGCTTGAGCGGCCCGAAGGCCAGGGTCATGTCCCCGCGCTCGGCCATCTCCTCCACGGGCAGGCAGCCCTCGAAATGGATCTCCTGCTCAAAGGCCCGGGGCTTGACCTTGTCCGCGGCCTTCAGGGCGTCCACCAGGGCGTGGTACTGGGCCTCGTCCAGGGGGCAGTTCAGGTAGTCGGTGTCCTCGGGCCGCCAGCGCGAGCCCCGGAAGGCCGCGTCCAGGTCCACGGACTCGGCGCTGACGATGGGGGCGATGGCGTCGTAGAAATAGAGCGGCTCCCCGCCCGAGCCCTCGGGCGTGCCGGGCGTGCCGGCCATGATGCGGGCCAGATCCTGGGCCAGGGACGCCCCGGCCAGGGGCCCGGCGGCCACCACCACGGCGTCGAAGGGCGCGCCGACGGGGGCCAGGGCCGGATCGTCCAGCCCGGCGATCTCGCGGCGCTCCACGGCGATGTTCGGGTGCCCGGCCAGGGCCGCGGTGATGTGGGCGCTGAACCGGGCGCGGTCCACGGCCAGAGCCTTGCCCGCGGGCACGCGGGTGGCCTCGGCCGCCTCCAGCGTCAGGGAGCCCAGCTCGCGCATCTCCAGCTTGAGCAGGCCCACCCCGGTCTCGGGCTCCTCGCTGCGCAGGGAGTTGGAGCAGACCAGCTCGGCCAGGTCCGGGCTGCGATGGGCCTCGGAAAAGCGTTCCGGCTTCATCTCGAAGACCGTCACCGCCACCCCGGCCTCGGCCAGCCGCCAGGCGCACTCGCACCCGGCCAGCCCGCCGCCGATGACCGCCACCCGTGCCGTTTGCGTCTCCGTGCCCGTCATTGTCCCCCGCCGCGTTTTCCCCTATACCGTGGGGAGTCATGGACACCAGTACGGCATCCGCATCGGCTCCGGTGCTCGACATCCGGGGCCTGACCACCAGCTTCGCCACCGCCGAGGGGGTGGCCCAAGCGGTCGATACCGCAAGCCTCACCCTGGAGCAAGGAGAAACCCTGGCCCTGGTGGGCGAGTCCGGCTGCGGCAAGAGCGTGCTGGCCCTGAGCGTGCTCGGCCTGGTGCCCGACCCGCCCGGCCGGGTCACGGCCGGGCAGGCGCTCTTCGACGGCCGCGACCTGCTGGCCCTGCCCGAACGCGAGCTCCAGGACATCCGCGGCCGCCGCATCGCCATGATCTTCCAGGAGCCCATGACCTCGCTCAACCCGGTGCTGCGCATCGGCGAGCAGATCGCCGAGACCCACCGCCGCCACTTCGGCTCCTCCCGGGCCGAGGCCGCGGGCCTGGCCGTGGACATGCTGGCCCGGGTGGGCATCCCCGGCCCGGCGGACACCGCCCGCAGCTACCCCCACCAGCTCTCCGGCGGCATGCGCCAGCGGGTGATGATCGCCATGGCCCTGGTCTGCGGGCCCGAGGTGCTGGTGGCCGACGAGCCCACCACCGCCCTGGACGTCACCATCCAGGCCCAGATCCTGGACCTGCTCCTGGAGCTGCGCGGGCAGTCCGGGTCCTCGGGCCTGCTCATCACCCACGATCTGGGCGTGGTGGCGCGCATGTGCCGCCGGGCCGCGGTCATGTACGCCGGGCGCATCGTGGAGCAGGGCCCGGTGCGCGAGATCTTCCGCGCCCCCCTGCACCCGTACACCCGCGGGCTGCTCGGGTCCCTGCCCGTGCCCGGCCGCCGCGGCGGGCTTTCGCCCATCCCGGGCATCGTGCCCAGCATCTACCACCTGCCCACGGGCTGCCGCTTCCATCCGCGCTGCCCCGAGGCCATGGACATCTGCCGGGAGCGCGAGCCCGAGCACCTGGACCTGGGCGGCGGCCGCCGGGCCCGCTGCTGGCTCCACGCCCCGCGCTGAGGACCGCATGCACCCGCTGCTGGAACTGGAGGACGTGCGCCGCACCTACCGCGCCGAGCAGGGCCTGCTGGCCCGGCGCACGGCGCGCGTGCGCGCCGTGGACGGGGTGAGCCTGACCCTCCACCGGGGCGAGACCCTGGGGCTGGTGGGCGAATCCGGCTGCGGCAAGTCCACGCTGGCCCGGCTCATCCTGGCCCTGGAGCGGCCGGACTCGGGGACCATCCGCTTCGACGGCCGCCCCCTGGCCGACTGGGACCAGCACCTGCTGCGCCGCCGCCTCCAGCTCGTGTTCCAGGACCCCTACTCCTCGCTCAACCCGCGCCAGAGCGTGGGCGCCATCGTGGCCGAGCCCCTGCACATCCACAAGATCGGCACGCGGGCCGAGCGCGCCGCGCGGGTGGCCGAACTCCTGGCCCTGGTGGGGCTGCGGCCCGAGCACGCCCGGCGCTACCCGCACGAGTTCTCCGGGGGCCAGCGCCAGCGCGTGGCCGTGGCCCGGGCCCTGGCCCTGGAGCCGGAGCTGGTGGTCTGCGACGAGCCGGTCTCGGCCCTGGACGTGAGCGTGCGGGCCCAGGTGCTCAACCTGCTGGCCGACCTCCAGGCCCGCTTCGGCCTCACCTATCTCTTCATCTCCCACGACCTGTCCGTGGTGGGCCACGTGAGCGACCGGGTGGCGGTCATGTACCTGGGCCGCATCGTGGAGCTGGCCCCGGCCCCGGCCTTTTTCGCCGGCGCGCCCGGCGCGGCCCACCCCTACTCCCGCGCCCTGCTCTCGGCCGCGCCCGCGCCCGACCCGGACGCCGCCCGGACCCGCATCGTGCTGCGCGGCGATCCGCCCAGCCCGGCGAACCCGCCCGCGGGCTGCCCGTTCCACCCGCGCTGCCCCGAGGTCATGGACATCTGCCGCCGCGCGGCCCCGGCCCTGCTGCCCCTGAAAGGCGGCGACGCGGGCCACAGCGCGGCCTGCTGGCTGCATCAGCCCCACGATTGACCCACCATTGACCAACCCCCAAGGAGCCCTGCCATGATGACCCGCGACGAGGCCTGGAGCCTGCTCAACGCCCACAACGACGAAACCCACCTCATCCACCACGCCCTGGAGTCCGAGGCCGTCATGCGCGGCCTGGCCCGCCGCCTGGGCCGGGACGAGGAGCTCTGGGGCGTGGTGGGCCTGCTCCACGACCTGGACTACGCCACCACCAAGGACAACCCGGCCCGCCACGGCCTGGACTGCGTGCCCCTGCTCGACGGCAAGCTGCCCGAGGACGCCGTGCGCGCCATCACCGCCCACAACGGCGAGTGCACCGGCCTCGCGCCGAGCACGGAGCTGGACTTCGCCCTGCGCTGCGGCGAGTCCGTGACCGGGCTCATCCACGCCAACGCCCTGGTGCGGCCGGACGGCATGGCGGGCATGGCCCCCAAGAGCCTCAAGAAGAAAATGAAGGAAAAGGCCTTCGCCGCGGGCGTGGATCGCGACCGCGTGCGGGAATGCGAAAAGATCGGGCTGGAGCTCGGGGACTTCTTCGCCGTGGCCATCGAGGCCATGGACGGCGTCAAGACCCAGGTGGGCCTGAGCTGAGACCCGGGCCCAGGCCCGGCCCATCAGCCCGGCCCGTCACTTCGGCCCGTCACTTCGGCCCATTACCTCGGCCCGACGCCGAACCGCCCGCCCCGACGCCGGACCCGGGGCCCGGCGTCAGGCGGGTAGTCACATTCGATCCCCCGGGGCGCGATCAGCCCGCGTCGGCGGCCCCCGGGGCGACTCCGGCCTCGGGGCGGGTCTCCACGTGCCAGGGAAAGCGCACCTGGGCCCGCTCCAAAGCGAAGCTCTTCACTTCCGTCATCCAGGCCACGTAGTCGTCCACCAGCCGGTCGGCCAGCGGCGTGAGACGGAATCCGTTGCGCCCCCCGGCGTCCACCACCAGGGCGTCGCCCAGGCGCTTCTCCGCCTCCTTGACGCGACCCCAGGCCCGCCGGTAGCTCATGCCCATCTCCGCGGCCGCCTTGTTGAGCGACCCCAGGCGCCGCACGCCCTCCAGCAGGGCCAGCCGTCCGGGCCCCAGCAGCGGGCCCCGATCCGACTCGAACCAGAGCCGAACCTTCAAAAATACGTCATGCTGTCCGCGTTTGCTCACGTTTGCCCCCTGTTTTTCGCCTTCCGGACCCTATACGCCATGCCGAGCCCCGGCGCAATGGACGCAGATTTTTCCCACCGCCCCTTGGCAAGGCCGCCAGAATGCTTACAGTGGCCCGACACCAAGGACAATCATGCCCCGCGAGCTCGACGACATCGCCCTGTCCCGGTCGCCCTACCGGACCATCCTGACCCTGGCCTGGCCCCAGGTGCTCATGACGCTCACCACCTTCCTCATCGGGGCGGTGGACGTCTGGGCCGCCGGGCGCATCAATTCCTCGGTGCAGGCCTCCCTGGGGCAGATCACCCAGCTGCTCATGTTCTTCATGGTGGCGGGCATCGCCGCGGCCAACGGGGCCGTGGCGGCCATCAGCCAGTCCGTGGGGGCCGGGCTGTGGCGGCGGGTGCGGCGCTACGTGGGCCTGTGCCTGGAGCTGGCCGCGGCCTTCGGCGCGCTCATCCTGGTGCTCGGCCTGGCGGGCAAGGGCCTGCTCCTGGACGCCCTCCAGACCCCGGAGGGCATCCGGCCCATCACCGGCTACTTCCTGGACGTCTACGTCCTGCTCCTGCCCCCCTACTACGTGGTCATCATCATCAACGCCGTGTTCCGGGCCCAGAAGCGGGTGATGATCCCGCTCTATTGCATGATCATCATCACGGTCTGCAACACCGTGGGCGACCTGGGGTTCGGCCTGGGCTGGTTCGGCTTCCCGGACCTGGGCTACCGCGGCCTGGCCTGGAGCACCTTCGGCTCCATCCTGGCCGGGGCGCTCTTCAACCTGGCGGCCCTGCGGCGGCTGCGCATGCTCACCTGCGAGAGCTTCGCCCGCTGGCGCTGGGTGCGCTGCGCCCTGCCCTACGTCTTCCGCGTGGCCTGGCCCAGCGGGCTCATGAGCATGGTCTGGAACCTGGGCTACGTGGCCCTGTTCGCCCTGGTGGCCAGCCTGCCCAGCGGCAACGAGGTCTCCCTGGCGGCGCTCACCGTGGGCAACCGCATCGAGGCCCTGCTGTTCCTGCCCGCCTTGGCCTTCAACCTCACGGCGGGCATCCTGGTGGGCCACGCCCTGGGCCGGGGCGACCCGGCCGAGGCCAAACGCATGGGCTGGCGCATCGCAGGCATCGGCGTGGGCTCCATCAGCCTGCTCACGGTGCTGCTCTGGGCCTTCGTGCGGCCCGTGGCGGCCTTTTTCGCGCCGGACCCGGCCGTGAGCGCCGAGGCGGTGAACTACCTGTTCTACAACCTGCTGGCCATGCCCTGCACCGTGCTGGGCATGGTCATCGTGGGGGCGCTCAACGGCGCGGGCGCCACCCTGTACACCTTCGTGGCCATGGGCGGCGGGGCCTGGCTGATCCGCATCCCCCTGGCCTGGGGCCTGGGGCTCGCCGCGGGCTTCGGCCCCACGGGCATCTGGGCCGCCATGCTCGTCTCCCAGGTGCTCCAGGCCCTGTACCTGCTCTGGGTCTTCGCCCTGCGCAACTGGCCGCGCTTCTCCCTGTACGCCAAACGAAAGGAGACCCCCCATGGGGCATCGGCATCTTGAGTTCACGCCCATCACCCCGGACCGGCAGCACGAGTACCGCGCCGCCCTGCGCGCCTGTCCCCAGCTGGCCACCAGCGACTTCGCCTTCGCCAACATCTGGGGCTGGGCCGAGCACTACGGGCTGGAATGGGCCTTTGCCGACGACCTGGTCTGGGTGCGCCAGACCCTGCCCACGCCCATCTGCTGGGCCCCCATCGGCCCCTGGGACCGGCACGACTGGACCCGCTGCTGCTGCATGCCCGAGGCCAAGAGCTTCACCCGGGTGCCCGAGTACCTGGCCCTGCTCTGGAAGCAGGCCCTGGGCGAGCGCATCACCCTCACGGACATCCGCGGCCACTGGGACTACGTCTACGCCGTGCCCGAACTGGTGGAGCTCGCGGGCAACAAGTTCCACAAAAAAAAGAACCTCCTCAATCAGTTTTTGAAGAACTACGACGCCGAATACCGCGTCCTGGACGCCAACTGCGTGGAGGAGGTCCTGGAGATGCAGGCGGACTGGTTCTCCTGGTACGAGGAGCAGCACCCCTCCGAGGCCCTGGTGGCCGAGAACCGGGCCATCATCCGCGTGCTCACGGCCTTTGACGAGATCGGCGGGCTCACCGGGGCCACCCTGCGCGTGAACGGCAAGATCATGGCCTACACCGTGGCCGAGCCCCTGGGCCGGGACGCCGTGGTCATCCACTTCGAAAAGGCCGACACCCGGTTCAAGGGGGCCTACCAGGCCATCAACCAGATGTTCCTGGCCAACGAGGCCCAGGCCTACCAGTACGTGAACCGCGAGCAGGACCTGGACGACGAGGGCCTGCGCAAGGCCAAGCTCTCCTACAACCCGGCGCTGATGCTCAAGAAGTTCGAGGCGCACCTGGCATGACCGGGGCGGGGAGCCTGAACCGGCCCCGGCTGGTGGTGCTGGGGCTCGATGGCCTGCCCTGCTCCCTGGCCCGGCGGCTGGCGAGCGGGCACGGCGGCGAGCTGCCCCACCTGGCCCGGCTGGCCCTGGGGGCCCGCGCCATCCGCGCCGAGGTGCCCGAGCTCTCGCCCGTGAACTGGACCAGCTTCTTCACGGGCCAGGGCCCGGAGGCGCACGGGGTCTACGGCTTCACCCGGCTCGATGCGGCCCGCCTGCGCCTGGAGCTGGCGGACGCCACCTGGGTGCGCTGCCCCACCATCTTCGACCGCCTGGGCGCGGCCGGACTGACGAGCAAGGTGGTGAACCTGCCCAACACCTACCCGGCCCGGCCCCTGCGCGGCATGCTGGTGGCCGGGTTCGTGGCCCCGGAGATGACGCGCGCCGTATTCCCGCCCGTGCTGGCCGCCCTGCTTCCCGGCTACAAGCTGGAGGCCGACACCACCCGCGGCGCGGCCGACCCGGACTACCTGCTGGGCCAGCTGGCCGCCACCCTGGACTCCCGCCGCCGCGCCCTGGACCTGCTCTGGCCGGACCTGGCCTGGGACCTGTTCGTGTTCGTGCTCACGGAGACGGACCGGCTCTTCCACTTCCTGTACCCGGCCTGCGAGGACTCCGGCCACCCGCGCCACGCGGACTGCCTGGCCTTCCTGCGCCGCTGGGACGGGATGATCGGCGAGGTGCTGGCCCGCTACGACGCCCTGCCCGGGCCCAAGCGGCTGCTGGTCCTGGCCGACCACGGCTTCACCACCCTGCGCACCGAGGTGGACCTGAACGCCTGGCTGCGCGCGGCCGGGCGGCTGGTCACCCGGGGCGAGCCCGAGGACGAGTGGGACGCGGGCGTGCTGGCCCCGGCCGCCACGGCCTTCGCCCTGGACCCGGGGCGCATCTACGTGCACGACCGGGCGCGCTTTCCGCGCGGCTGCGTGGCCCCGGCGGACATCCCCGGCCTGGCCGCGGAGCTGCGCGCGGGCCTGCTGGCCTTGACCTTCGAGGGCGAGCCGGTCATGCAGGAGGTGCTCACGGCGGACCAGGCCTACCCGGAGACCTCCGGCCCCCGCGCCCCGGGCGCGCCGGACCTGCTCTGCGTGCCGCGGCCCGGGTTCGACCTGAAGGCCAAGTGGGACCGCGCCGAGGTCTTTTCCCGCCACGGCCGCTTCGGGACCCACACCCGGGACGACGCCTTTTTCTGCGACTCCGCGGGCGCGGCCCCGGCGCGCGTGCGCGACGTGGGACGGCTGGTGCTGGAATACTTCAACCTCTCGAACTAGCGGACGAAACCAGGTCTCATGGGCATCGATTTCGAGCACAGCCTCAACCCGGCCCAGCTCCAGGCCGTGCGCCACGGCGAAGGCCCCCTGCTGGTCATCGCCGGGGCGGGCTCGGGCAAGACGCGCACCATCGTCTACCGCCTGGCCCACCTGGTGGAGCACGGGGTGCCGCCCGAGGCCATCCTGCTCCTGACCTTCACGCGCAAGGCCGCCCAGGAGATGCTCCTGCGCGCCGAGACCATCCTGGGCCGCCCCCTCTCCGGCGCCAGCGGCGGCACCTTCCACGCCTTCGCCTACGGGGTGCTGCGCCGCTTCGGCTCGCGCATCGGCCTGCCCGCGGGCTTCACCCTGCTGGACCGCGCCGACTCCGAGGCCCTGCTCCGCGACATCCGCACCGACCTGGAGCTGGGCAAGGGCGACAAGAGCTTTCCCAAGCGCGCCACCCTCTGCGACATCATCACCAAAAGCCGCAACAAGGAGCGCGACGTGCACGAGCTGGTGGAGGACGAGTTCCACCACCTCACCCCGCACCTGGCGGACATGGAGCGGATCGCCGAGGAGTACGACCGGCGCAAGCGCGAGCACGGCGTGGCGGACTACGACGACCTGCTCTTCCGCCTGGAGGAGCTGCTCGTTGCCAACCCGGACGTGCTGGAGGAGCTGCGCGCCCGGCACCGCTACCTCATGGTGGACGAGTACCAGGACACCAACCGCGTCCAGGCGCGGCTGGTGCGGCTCCTGGCCGGGCCCGGGGGCAACGTCATGGCCGTGGGCGACGACGCCCAGTCCATCTACGCCTTCCGCGGGGCCAACGTGCAGAACATCCTGGACTTCCCCACCATCTTCGCCGGGGCCCGGCTGGTCCGCCTGGAGCAGAACTACCGCAGCCTCCAGCCCGTGCTCACCCTGACCAACTGCCTGCTGGCCGGGGCCGCCACCAAGTTCGACAAGCGCCTGTACTCGGACCGCACCGAGGGCCCGCTGCCGCGCGTGGTGCGGCCGCTCTCCGACCAGTCCCAGGCCGGGCTGGTGGTCTCCACGGTCATCGACCTGGCCCGGCGCATGCCGCTGTCCGACATCGCCGTGCTCTTCCGGGCCGGGTACCAGTCCTATTCCATCGAGGTGGCCCTGGGCCGGGTGGGGATCGATTATCAGAAATACGGCGGCCTGCGCTTTTCCGAGGCGGCCCACATCAAGGACGTGCTGGCCTACCTGCGCCTGGTGGTGAACCCCACGGACCGCCTGGCCTGGCAGCGGGTCCTGGAGCCCATCAAGGGCGTGGGGGCCAAGACCTCGGGCCGCATCGTCCGGGCCGTGCTGGGCCGGGATACCGAGGCCCTCGAAAAGTTCAAGCAAAAGTTTAAGAGTTTATCCAACATACTGGAAGAACTGGATAAACTTCGTGCCCGCGAGCAGCGCCCGGCCCAGGCCCTGCAACAGGTCCTGAGCTTCTACGCCCCCATCCTCACGGAGCGTTTTCCGGACGACTACCCCAAGCGCCAGGCCGGGCTGGACCAGCTGGCCCAGATCGCCCTGAACTACGACAGCCTGCCCGCCTTCCTGGCGGACCTGGTCCTGGACCCGGAGGAGGACGCCGAAGCGCGCAAGGTGCACGCCCTGGTGCTCTCCACGGTGCACTCGGCCAAGGGGCTGGAGTGGCGGGCCGTGCTCATCATCGACCTGGTGGAGGACCGCTTTCCGTCGCGCCGGGCCCTGGCCCGGGCCGAGGACCTGGAGGAGGAGCGGCGGCTCTTGTACGTGGCCTGCACCCGGGCCAAGGAGGAGCTGTTCCTCTTCGCCCCGGCCAGCATCACCAACCGGGCCACGGGCCTGTCCGAACCGGCCATGCCCAGCCCGTTCCTGCGCGAGCTCTCGCCCGACTGCTACCAGGCCTTCAACGAGTCCTATTCCGGCGGCCTGCAACTGCGCGAGACGGGCAACGGAACGGCCTACGGCCGGGCCGGGGCCCCGGGCCCCCTCTCCGCGGGCCTTTCCGGGCCGTGGTCCGGAGCCGGAGCGGGCGGGGCAGGAGCCGGGACGGAGGCGGGGGCCGGACTGGGGGCTGGGCCGCATCCCGAGCCCGCGCCCGACGCCACGCCCGACGCCGCCCCGGCCACGGCGGGCGGGGCCCTGGCCGGTCTGGGCAGCGGCGGCGAGCGCCCCAACGGCGCGGGCGGGGCGCGGCTCGGCCTGTGCCGCCACAAGATCTTCGGCCAGGGCAAGATCATCGCCCACATCCCGCCCAACAAGTACCGGGTCAATTTCCCGGGCTTCGGCCTCAAGGTCATCGTGGCCGACTACCTGGAGCTGATCTAGGCTTCCGCCGCCGCACGGACTCCCGGTCCGGGTCCCGCGAGGAAACCACGCCCGCTCCCGCCCCAGCAAGCGTCCGTCCTCGACTCCGCACGGGCTCCTACGTTCGCCCTCCGCGCGGACTTCAATCCCAGCGCGCCGATCGCCGCGGATCCTCCCAACATTTTCCGTCCCCGATTTCTCCCGACTCCCCAATTCTCCCTCCAGGCTCACAGTCCCAACAGTCCGTATTACTTGCCTTCCCAAGCCAAATATTCTCCCGATTCCCAACTTCTTCCCATGCCCCCTCTCCCCCTCTCCCGCTCCCCCTCCCGCTCCCCCTCTCCCCTGATCCCCCGCCCTCTCCCGATACCCCAGCCGCTCCCCTC
>JBFWIY010000001.1:0-28529 GCA_050255855.1 Desulfovibrionaceae bacterium | reverse complement strand
CGCTCCGGCCCGCTGAACCCGGTGGCCGAGGGGCTCTTCGGCGGGGCCTTCCTGCCCGCCCTGGCGGCCGAGGCCCTGAGCGGCGAGGCCCGACGCACGGCCGACCGGCTGCTGGAGACCCCGGGCTTCGACGCGGTGGACGATGTCCTGGACCTGGGCGGGGGCCACGCCCTCTACGCCCTGGCCCTGGCCGCCCGGCTCCCCGGCCTGCGCGCCGAGGTGCTGGACCTGCCGTCCGCCCGGCCCCTGGCCGAGGGCCACATCCGGCGCTTCGGGGGCGGGGACGGCCGGGTGCGCTTCCGGGCCGGGGACATCTTCCACGCCGACCTGGGCCGCGGCCGCCAGGCCGTGCTCCTGTTCTACAGCCCCGGGGGCAAGCGCCCGGACCTGCTGGAGCGCATCCACGCCTGCCTGGCCCCGGGCGGATTCTTCGTCTCCAAGCACGCCTTCTACGCCGCGGACGAGGGGCGCAAGGACCCGCTGCTGGACCTGGAATGGCGGCTGAGCGCCTTTCCCGGCACGGCCAAGGGACCCCGCGTCTACGAATTCCAGGGCGACCTGGACCGCGACGCCTACCGCGCCGAACTCGCGGCCCGCTTCGACATCGTGGCCGAGCACGAGGCCCCGGCCTTTGCCGCGCCGGACCTGGGCAAGTTCGGCGACCGGCTGGACTCGCGGCTCATCATCGCCCGCAAACGCTGAGGATTTCCCATGCGCCGACTGCTCGTTCCCGTGGTCCTGCTGGCGGCCCTGGCCGCCTTTCTCTCCGCGGCCCTCCCGGCCCCGGCCCCGGCCGCCGACCCCGACCGCCCCCTGATCCTGGCCGGGACCAGCCTGGCCGCGGACCTCATCGCCGACCTGACCCGCGACCTGCCGGGCGGCCCGGCCGAGGTGCGCACCCTGATCCCGGGCGGGGCCTGCCCCGGGCACTACGACCTGCGCCCCGGGGACCTGCGCTTCCTGCATTCCGCCGCCCTGCTGGTGCTGGAGTCCTACCAGACCGGCATGGCCAACATGCGCGAGCTGGTCCGCGCCGCGGAGAACGAGCGCCTGGCCATCTTCGCCCTGCCCCAGGCCGAGGGCTCCATGCTGCCCGATGCCCAGCGCGCCGCCACCCGCGCCCTGGCCAGCCGCCTGGCCAAGCTCTGGCCGAAGCGCGCCGCGGACCTGGCCCGGGCCGCGGCCCGGCGTCTGGCGGCCATCGACGCCGCGGAGGCCGCCCAGCGCGCGGTCCTGGCGCGGGCGGGCGCGGCCGGGACCCCGGCGCTCTGCTCCGTACTCCAGGCCCCCTTCGCCCGCTGGACCGGGCTGCGCGTGCTGGCCGAGTACGGCCGCCCCGAGGACCTCACCCCGGAGGGCGTGGCCCGGCTCACCGCCCTGGGCCGGACGGGCGGGGCGCGCCTGGTGCTGGACAACCTCCAGAGCGGCCCGGGCGCGGGGCGGGGCCTGGCCGAGAGCCTGGGCGCGGCCCAGGCGGACCTCACCTCCTTCCCCGGCGCGGCCCCGGGCGAGGCGGACTGGGCCTCGGCCTTTGCGGGCAACGTGGCCCGGTTGGCGGCGGCCCTGGCCTCGCGGCCTGAAACCGCCCCCGCGGAGGCCCGGCCGTGACCCCGGCGACTCCGACGACCTCAGGCGAGCCGGTCATCGCCCTGCGCGACGTGGCCGCGGCCTACGGCCGCCACGTGGCCATGCAGGGCGTGACCCTGGACCTGCGCCGGGGGGACTTCCTGGGGGTCATCGGGCCCAACGGCGCGGGCAAGACCACCCTGCTCACCGTGGTCAACGGCCTGGGCCGCATCGTGGCGGGCTCGGCCGTGGTGCTGGGCCTGCCCGTGACCCGGCGCACCGCCGGGGCCCTGCGGCGGCGCATCGGCTACGTGGCCCAGCTCCAGGAGTTCGACCCCCTGCTGCCCATCACCGTGCGCGAGAGCGTGCTCACGGGCTGCTACGGCCGCCTGGGCCTGTTCGCCCGGGTGCCGGACGCCGCCCGGGCCCGGACCGACGAGCTCCTGGACCTGGTGGGCCTGGCCCACCTGGCCCACCGCCCCCTGGGGCACATCTCCGGGGGCGAGCGCCAGCGCGCGGCCATCGCCCGGGCCCTGCTCCAGGAGCCGGACATCCTGCTGCTCGACGAGCCCACAGCCTCCCTGGACTGGCAGGCCCAGGACGGGGTGCTGGCCCTGGTGCGCCAGGTGCACGAGCGCTTCGGGCTCACCAGCTGCATGGTCACCCACGACCTGAACACCCTGCCCGAGGTCTGCACCCGGGTGGCCTGCATGCGCGCCGGGCGGATCACGGCCCAGGGCAGCCCGGCGGAGATGGCCGACGCGGCCCTGCTCTCCGAACTCTACGGCACGCCCATCGAAGTCCTGGAGCACCGGGGCCGCACCCGGCTGCTGCACTGAGGAGACGGCATGGATCTCGCCATTCTGGATTTCGGCTTCATGCGCCACGCCTACCTGGCGGGCCTGCTGGGCGGGGCCTCCTGCGCCGTCACCGGCGTGCTGGTGGTGACCATGCGCATCACCGCCATCGGCACCTGCATGGCCCACGCCGCCTTTGCCGGGGCCCTGCTCGGCATCCTGCTCGGGGTGGACTGGCTGGCCCCGGCCCTGGTCTTCAGCCTGGCCGCGGCCGGGATCATCGGCCCCCTGTCGGACCGGGCGGACTTCGCCCCGGAGACCGTGGTGGGCATCGTGTTCTCGGCCATGGTGGGCCTGGCCTTCCTGTTCCTGGGGCTCATGACCGGGCCGCGCACCGACGCCCTGAACCTGTTCTGGGGCAGCATCCTCACCGTGCGCGAGCTGGACCTCTGGCTCATGGGCGGGGTGGCGGCCCTGCTGCTGGCCGGGCTGGCGCTCTTCTTCAAGGAGATCCGGGCCGTGCTCTGCCACCGGGCCATCGCCCGGGCGGCCGGGGTCCCGGCCACGGCGGTGTACTACGCCATGCTCCTGGCCACGGGCCTGACCATCACCGCCTCCCTCAAGAGCATCGGCGGGCTGCTCATCTACAGCCTGATCATCAACCCGGCCGCCGCGGCCTACCAGCTCTCCTGGGACCTCAAAAAGATCTTCTGGCTGGCCGCCGGGTTCGGGGTGGCGGCCTGCTGGATCGGCCTGACCCTCAGCTACTGGCTGGACGTGCCCTCGGGCGCGGTCATCGTGCTCACCTCCACCCTGCTCTTCGTGGCCTGCGCCGCGCTTTCGCCCAAAAAACGCTCCCTCACCCGGCGGGACCGCCTGGAGCAGATCTATTCCGGCCCGGCCGCGCCTGGGCCGCAAGGAGTCCGCAAATGAACGAGGAAAAGGCCCGGTTCTTCGACGCGCAGGCCACGGCCCCCTGGGCCGACCGGGACTACGGCCCGGACGAGGCGGCCAAGCTGGCCCGGCTGCTCGGGCTGCTGCCCGGGCTGTGGCGGGCCCGGGTGCTGGAGCCGGGCTGCGGGGCCGGGCGGCTCACCCTGGAGCTGGCCCGGGCCGTGGGTCCGGGCGGCCGGATCACGGCCCTGGACATCAGCGCGGGCATGACCGCCCGGGCCCGGGAACGTCTGGCCGGACACCCCGGGGTGACGGTGCGCACCGCGGCCCTGGAGGACCTGGGCCCGGACTGCGGCGCGCCCTTCGACATCGCGGTCTGCCACCAGGTCTTCCCGCACTTCGACGACCAGCCCGCGGCCCTGGCGCGGCTGGCCGGGCTGCTGCGGCCGGGCGGGACCCTGGTGGTGTCCCACTTCATCACCCGGGCGCAGGTCAACGACGTGCACCGCAAGGCGGGCACGGCCGTGGAGCGCGACCTGCTGCCGGACGAGGCCGGGATGCGCCGGATGCTGGATGAGGCCGGATTCGCGGTGCGCAGCCTGGAGGACGACGACCTGGGCTACTACCTGGCGGCCGAGCGCGGCTAGTCGAAGTCGGCCAGCAGCGCGCTCACGTGGACCCCGGCCACCTCCGGGGTCTTTTCGTAGAACTGGCGGATGCGGAAGCAGGCCTGGTAGAGCTGGTCCGAGCTGATGCCGTTCTTCAGCGCCGTGGAGGCCTCGATGAAGGCCGCCAGCCGGTCGCAGGTCTTGAGGAGCTCCCCGTCCTTGGGGTCCAGCTCGTCGCGGTTCAGCTCCCCGGCCAGGCGGGCCGAGTCCACCACCTCCACCCGGCCGTCGCGGATCACCGTGGCCGCGAACTCGCTGCCCGCCTCCAGGCCCAGGAAGTAGGCCAAGCGGTCGGCGATGTCCTGGTAGCCGCCGCCGCGCAGCGGGGCCAGGATGATGCGCTCCAACTCCTTGAGCTCGTACTGCTTGATGAGGTCCGCGATCTCCGGGGCCGAGGACTTCACCGGGGAGATGATGTCGCGGGTGAGGAGCTCGGGCAGGTCGTGCACCAGCCCGGCGAAGAAGTTGTTCTGCCGCCGGGCGCGGCAGGCCCCCACCTCCCGGCTGAAGAACCAGACGAAGCAGGCCACGATGAACATGTGGCCCAGCACCGTGGTCTCGGGCACGCGCGGGGTCTGGCTCCAGCGCTTCTGGAAGCGCAGGTAGCCGCAGGTGGCGGCGAAGCGGCCGAGCACGCTGGCCGGGTCCAGCAGCTCCGCCACCCCGGGCAGGTCCTTGAGCCGGCCCAGGCGGTCCTCGAAGCTCTGCTCGATCTCCTCCATCTCGAAGCCGTCCGGGTTGAGCCCGCGGATGATCTTGAACTCCGAATAGCTGGCGTAGAGGTGGGCGGCGTTGAGGATGCGCCGGGCCGGGGCGGACTCGTCCCCGTCCAGGAGCCAGTCGCGCATGCGGGAGGCGAAGTCCTCGCCCAGCAGGGCGATGCGCGGGGCGAGCTTGCCCAGCACCCACTCGATGAGCCGCCGGTAGTCGGCCCGGTTGGCCTTGATGCGGTAGTAGACCGGGGGCTTGATGTCGGTGATGACCAGGCGGTGCAGGTACTCGAAGAGCCCGCCCTCCACCACCAGCTCGCCCAGGCTGCGCCGCTCCTCCACGTCCATGTCGCGGGAGTACAGGGCGAAGAGCACCCAGGCCGTGAGCATCTTGTGGGCCTGCTTGTCCACCTCCACCAGCTCCATGGGGCGCAGCTTGTCGTTCCAGCGCTTCATGAACGAGCCGGAAAACACGAGCTCCAACAGGCTCTTGCGGATGGTTATGGACATGGGTTCTCCGGGGGAGGGCAGCGTTCCCTCTGCCCTACCCCGCCCGGCGGCCGAGGTAAAGGCCCGCGGCGGCCCCGGTCCGGAATCCGACCCGGGATCTGGCCCGGCCCCGGCTAGGGCCGGAAGGCGTTGGGCGCGCCGTTGCCGCCCGGCTCCGGGAGCGTGGGCCCGGCCACGCCGTCGGCCCCGGCCAGCACCGCCTGGAAGTAGAGGGTCACGGTGGTGCCCATGCCCTCGCGGCTCACCAGGTCGATGTGCCCGCCCAGCTCCTCCACCACCTTCTTCATCATGGCCAGGCCCAGGCCGTAGCCGCGCTCCTTGGTGGTGTAGAAGGGGCTGAAGACCTTCTTGAGGTCGGCCTCGGACATGCCGCAGCCGTCGTCGGACACGCGCAGGAAGGCCAGGTCGCGCTCCAGGCCGGTGACGATGCGGATCTCCCCGCCGCCGGGCATGGCCTCGATGCCGTTCTTGATCATGTTCACCAGGCACTGCTTGATGAGCTCCAGGTTGCCCCGCACCATGGGCAGGTCCGGGGCCAGGGCCACCCGGAAGCGGTAGCCCTGGGGCTCGTAGCCCACCTGCATGAGCTCCAGGGTCTCGCGCACGGCCTCGGCCAGGTCCACCTCCGCGGCCTCGCACTTGGTGGGCCGGGCGAAGTTCAGGATGCTGCCCAGCATGCGGTCCAGGCGCTTGGTCTCCTCGGCCACGATGGAGAGCTTCTCGCGCTCCTTGTCCGTGAGGTTCTCCGAGCGCAGCAGGGAGTTGGTGAACCCGCCGATGGCCATGAGCGGGTTGCGGATCTCGTGGGCCAGGTAGGTGCTCATCTCGCCCAGCAGGGCCAGTTTATCGGTCTGCTGCTCGTTCTTTTCGCGCTGGGTGCGGGCGGTGATGTCGCGGTGCATGATCATGACATGCCCCAGGCCCTGGCCCTGGCTGCGGATGGGGTAGGCATAGACCCGGAAATAGAGCAGCCGCCCGTCCTCGGAGACCCGGGTGAGCATGGCCTCCTCCTCCCGGCCCGAGGCCAGGCAGGCCTGCATGGGGCAGTGCTCGTCCCGGGCCGGGCAGAACAGGCTGCCGTCGGCCTTGGTCATGACCTCCCAGCAGGGCTTGCCGATGAGGGCCTCCTTGGTGCGGCCGGTGCGCTGCCAGACGTGGCGGTTCATGTCCACCACCCGGCCCTCGCGGTCCAGGAGCAGGATGTCCTCGCGCACCTCGTCGATGATGGCCTGGAGAAGCACGCGCTGGCGGTCCAGGTTGATGCGGCAGAAGCTGGTGGACTTGGCCATGTCGTGCAGGCCGCAGACGAACACGGCGGCGTCCTGGTGCAGCAGGCTCACCGTGGGTTTCAGCAGGCGGCGCAGGTCGTCGGCCCGGGAGGCGTGGCCCGAGAGGTCCAGGAGCAGGGTCATCTCCGGATGGGCGGTCAGCAGGGCCTCGGCGCTCTCGTACAGGGGCACGCCCATGCGCCGGGCGTAGTCGAGCTTGGCGGCGTTGGACCCGGGCTCGGCCATGCCCACGATCTGCACCTCGGGCAGAAATTCGCGGAATATGGGGTTCTCGGCCAGGTCCAGCACGGACATGAAGCCCGGGCCGGTGCCGATGACGCCGACGCGGTAGACGAACTCGCCGTGATCCCAGACGCAGGCGATGTTCTCGCTCAGGGCCTCGGTGGCATGGGGACCGTGGGGCCGTTCGGTCCCGGCATCGGGGGAGACGGCAGAGGGATCGTCGTGGGGCACGGGGGGGCCTCCTCTTTGGTCCACCCCTATCCCATCCCCCCGGGATTGTCCCCATCATTAGAAGAGCGGCCGTCCGAAATCGCCCGGCCGGGGTTGCGGGGCAGGCGGAAAGCCGCTACCTTGGCGCACATCCCCCAGGCCCCGCCGCCGCCCAACCCCAAGGAGCCCCCATGCCCTTCCGCAAGATCCTTCTTCCCGTGGATGGTTCCAAGCACTCCCTGAATGCGGCCGAATACGCCGTCGCCCTGGCCCAGGCCACCGGGGCCAGGGTCATCCTGGTGACGGTCTACCGCGGCGAGGCCATCGTCACCGACGAGCCGCCCTACCAGACCATTCCGGACGAGATGCGCCAGAAGGCCGAGCACCGCCTGTCCCCCTACCGGGAGATGATGGCCAAGGCCGGAGTGGCCTTTGACGAGATGATCCTGGAGGGGCCCACGGCCGAGGCCATCGCCGACGCGGCCCAGCGCCGCGAGGCCGACCTCATCGTCATGGGCTCCAAGGGCCGCAGCAACCTGGGCGGGCTCATCTTCGGGTCCAACGCCCACACCCTGCTGCACATCTCCCCCTGCCCGGTGATGGCCATCCGCCTGCGCCACCACCTGAATCCTGGGGCGGCCGCCCCGGGCTGCCCGCCCGCCGCCCCGGAGCCGGAGGACTAGCCCTCCGACCGGGTGAGCAGGGCCACGGCCTCCACGTGGGCCGTGTGCGGGAAGAGATCCACCCCGGCCAGGACCTGCGGGGTCCACGCCCCGGCGGCCGTGAGCCGGGCCACGTCGCGGGCCAGGGCGGGCGGGTCGCAGGAGACCAGCACCAGCCGTTTGGCCCCCAGCCCCGTCGCCAGGTCCAGGGCCCCCTCGGTGAGCCCGCCGCGCGGCGGGTCCGCCACCACCACGTCCGGGGCGGGAAGGTCCGCGGGCCAGGGCGCGCGCTCCACGTCCAGCACCTCGAAACGGCAGTTCAGGACCCCGTTGTCCCGGGCCGCGCGCCGGGCCTCGGCCACGGCGGATTCCACCGCGTCCGCGCCCACCACCGCCCGGGCCCGGTCCGCCAGGGCCAGGGCCACCCCGCCCGAGCCGCAGTACAGGTCGGCCACGGTCTCGGTCCCGGTGAGCCCGGCCAGCTCGCGCACCAGGCCGTAGAGCCGTTCGGCCGCGGCGCTGTTGGGCTGAAAGAATCCCTCCGGGCCCACGCGGTAGACCACGCTGCGGCCGTCCACCTCCAGGCGCTCCTCGATGGCGTCCCGGCCCAGCTGGGCCACGGTCCGCTCGCCGAAGGCCAGGGCCTTGCGGTCCCGCCGCACCGAGTGGACGAACCCGGCCAGCTTGGGGAAGCGGTCCAGCAGGACCTCGCCCAGGGCCCGGCCCTGGTCCAGCCAGCGCCCGGCCGGGGTGGTGATGACGTTGGCCAGGAACTCGCCCGTGGCCCGGGAGCGGCGCAGCACCAGGTGCCGCCAGAAGCCGCGGTCGGTCTTGGGGTCCCAGGCCGGGGCCCCGCCCGCCCGGCAGAAGGCCCGGGCCGCAGCCAAAATCTCCATGGCCTGCCCGGCCATGAGCCCGCAGCCGGTGACGTCCACCACGGCGTGGCTGCCGCCCTCGCGCAGGCCCAGGAGCAGGCCCGCCCCGGACCCGGCGAAGGCGAACTCCATGCGGTTGCGCCAGCCGCGCTCCTCGGGCGAGGCCAGCAGCGGCCGGACCTCCGCAAAGGCCGTGCGGCCGATGCGCTCCATGGCGTCGCTCACCTGGCGCGCCTTCTCGGCCACCTGGCGCGGGTAGGCCAGGTCCTGGAGCAGGCAGCCGCCGCAACGGCCGAAATGGGGGCAGAAGGGGGCCACGGCGTCCGGGGACGGCGTGACCACGGCCTCCACCGCGGCCTCGGCGAAGCGGGGCTTGGCCCGGGTCACCCGGGCCCGCACCACGCTGCCGGGCAGGCCCCCGGTGACGAACACGGCCAGGCCCTCGAACCGGGCCAGGCCCCGGCCGCCGTAGCTCAACGATTCGATGCGCACTTCGATGCGCTGTCCGGGGGTGAGGGGCATGGCGTCTCCTTGGGGGCCCGGGCCAAAGGCCGCGGGGTTGGGGTGGGCCCGGCGTTGTGCCACGCCGGGGCGGGGATGTCCACCCGCGCAGGGGGGGGCCGGGCTACGGGGCTGCGGCCGGGGCGGCCGGGGCAGGCGCGCCCTCCAGGCGCACCAGCTCCAGCACCACCGAGCCGATGACCACCCGGGTGCTCATCTTCACCGGGATGCGCCGTTCGTCCGCGCTGAACCACAGCGTGACCACGGCCCCCGGGCTCTTGGCGAAGACCCCGCCCACCTCGTGCGTATCCGGCACCACCACCCAGCAGTCGAAGGTTCCGGCGGGCACGGTGACGGTCTCGCGGCCGATGACCCGGCCCTGGCCCGTGGTCAGCTTCTTGCCGTCGGTGACCAGGCCGGAGACCAGCTTGTCCAGGAACAGGTAGTGGGTGCGGAAGTGGTAGAGCACGGACAGCGGATCCAGGCAGTCCCCGGGCAGCGCGATGTGCTGCTTGAAGCCCTGGCGGCCGAAGCGGTCCACGCCCCCGGGGCCCGGCCCGGCCTGCGTGCCGTTGCGGTCCCAGGCGAAGTCCAGACGAATGTCGCGCTCGTAGTCGCCCTCGCGCTGGTGCTGCTCAAAGGCCAGCGTGCGGTCCACGCCCGGGTCGGTGCAGGACTCGATGGCATCGCGCACCTTGTAGAAGGTGTCAATGAACTCGCTGGACCGGGCCGTGGCCCGGAAGTGCGCGGCCGCGGTGCCGTTGACGTCGGTGAAGGGCAGGACCTCCAGCTCGGCCTCTCCGGCGTGGAACACGGTCCAGGAGATGTCGAAGACCAGGCGCTCCCCCGGGGCGAAGGGCATGGCCCGGCGCAGCCCGGCCTGGGCCGGGGCGGCCAGCGACAGCTCGACGAACAGGCCGGCGAACAGGCCGAGCAGCAGCCCGGCGAGCAGCCCGGGCGGCAGCGCCGGGACGGCGGAGCGGGCGGTCCGATGCGGAATGCGGGACATGGCGGGTCCGGGGTTGAACGGGACGGCGGCGGCCGGGACCGAGCCCGGGCCAGCGCCCGACGTCAGCGCTTGATGAGCCCCTTCATCTCCATGACCATGAGCTTGAGGTCCCCGGTCACGTCGGAATCGTAGCCCGGGTCCGAGCCCAGGGCCGCGGCGGCCGCGGACTGGTCCATGGCCTCGGCGTAGGGCCGCTTGACGGTCATGGCGCAGAAGGAGTCCACCACGGCGCAGAGCCGGGCCACCTTGCCCACCTCCTCGCCCTTCTTCTTCTGGGGATAGCCCTGGCCGGTGAGGCGCTCGTGGTGGTCGAGCACGCATTCCTCCACCTCGGGGAACTTGGCGTCGAACTTGATGAGCATCTCGTTGCCCAGCTTGGGGTGCTGGAGGATCTTGCCGCGCTCCTCGGTGGTCAGCGGCTTGGTCTTGTCGCGCACAAAGGGCGGGATCTTGGTCATGCCCAGGTCGTGGATGGTCAGGCCCACGGCCACGTTGTCGAAGTATTTGCGCTTGACCCCGCCCTCCTCGAAATTGGTCTTGTTGCGGGCCACGAACAGCCCCAGCCCGGCGACCAGGGTGTTGAAGGCGTGGTTGGCCAGGGAGTGCTCGGCGTGCAGACGCTTGAGCAGGGCCCGGACCCGGTTGGGGTCCTCGAAGAGGTATTCGGTGAGCACCATGAGGTCCACGTAGAGCTTGTCGTAGACCGGCTTCACCGGCTGGTCGAAGAACTCCCCGGCGCGCCGGGTCAGGGCCTGCTGGAAGATGTCCGCGATCTCGGATTCCTTGAGGTTCTTGTCCACCAGCACCAGGTCGAGCTGGTAGCTGATGTGCTTGACGTACACGGGGTGGTCGTTTCGGGACACGAAGACCACCCCCTCCTCCACCAGGGCGGCCAGCTCCTCCACCTGCTCGTTGGAGAGCCGCCCCCCTTTCCTATAGTAGGGCATGACCCGCGAGACGTCCTCCTTGAACAGGAAGATATCCAAGGGCGGGCGGTACTTGTTGAAGCTGCCGAGGATGTCCGAGCCGATCTGGTAGTATTCCTCGTTCAGCCCGTCCGGGACGTCGTGCTTGGGTTTGGCCATGGCTCTACTTCTCGAAGATCTTGACCACGTTGGTCTGGGTGTTGACCTGATCCTTGCGCGGCTGGCCCGCGGCCAGGATGACCGTGTCGCCGGGCGAGAACCAGGGGCTCTCGATGACGAAGCGTTCGGCGCGCTCCTGATGGTTGGTCTCGTTGCTGGACGGCGTGGCCGGGCGCACGCCCCAGGACAGGTTGGTGAAGCGGCGCACGTTCTCCACCGGGCTCAGGGCGTGGATCATCTGGCGCGGGCGGCAGGCGGACAGGGTGCGCGCCGTGGAGCCCGAGGTGGAGTGGCAGACGATGGCCCGGGCGCGGGTCTTTTCGGCCAGGAGGCAGGCGGCGTAGGCCAGGAACTTGGCCGGGGACTGCTGGTCCTCGGGGGGCTTGGGGCCCTCGCGGCTCTCGAAGAGGAAGCCCTCGGCCTGTTCGGCGATGCGGCTCATGTAGCGCACGGTCTCGGTGGGGTAGCGGCCGATGGCCGTCTCCTCGGAGAGCATGATGCAGTCCGCCCCGTCCAGGATGGCGTTGGCCACGTCCGTGGTCTCGGCCCGGGTGGGCATGGGGCTGGAGACCATGGAGAGCAGCATCTGGGTGGCCACGATGACCGGCTTGGCCGCGGCGTTGCAGGCCTGGATGATGCGCTTCTGGATGGGCGGCAGGCTCGGCAGGTCGCACTCCAGGCCCAGGTCCCCGCGCGCCACCATGACGGCGTCGGACTCCTGGATGATGGCGGAGAGGTTCTCGATGGCCGCCGGGCGCTCCAGCTTGGCCACGATGGGCAGCAGCCGCCCGTTCTCGCGCATCAGGGCCTTGAGCCGCACGATGTCGTCGGCGCGCTGCACGTAGCTCACGGCCACCACGTCCACCCCGAGCTCCATGCCCACCTTGAGGTCGGCGCGGTCCTTGGCGGTGATGGCCTCCAGGGTGGTGGACTTGCCCGGGAAGGCGATGCCCTTGCGCGGCGGGGCCATGCCCGCGTTTTCGGCCTCCATGCGCACCAGGTGGTCGCTCAGGCGCTCCACCACCTTGAAGCGCAGCATGCCGTCGGAGAGCGCCACGGCGTCGCCCACCAGGAGCGTGCGCAGGATGTCGGGCTGGTCCAGGCAGATGATGGGCTCGTCGTCGTGGCCCTCCTCGCTGCCGGGCACGCCCAGCAGCACCAGGTCGCCCTTGCTGGCCTCCAGGGTGCCGCGCCCCAGGTCGCAGGTGCGGATCTTGGGGCCGGAGAGGTCCTGCATGATGGTCAGGGTGGAGCCCAGCTCCTGGCCCACCTCGCGGATGATCTTCACCAGGTCCGCGAAGGTGTCCCGGGTGCCGTGGGAGAAGTTGAGGCGGAAGATGCGCGCCCCGGCCTGGGCCAGGTCGCGGACGGCGTCCCGGTTCATGGTGGCCGGGCCGAGGGTGGCGATGATCTTGGTATGCATGGCGAAGGCTCGCTCCCGTGTTGACGTTGGACCGCCGCGCCGGGCCGGCGGGACCGGCGTGAGCGATGGTGGGCTCCCGTCGGTCCGGAGGGCGTTTTCACGCCGTCCGCCCCCGTCCGGGACCCCGATCTCTGCTTTCTTGTAGCCGTAAACGCCACCGATTGAAACGAGTATTTGCTGTTGACAAATCCTTGAAATTCGCGCAGGGGTGGTGAAACGGGGTAATCAAGTGGTAAAAAGGGGCTGTCCGGTGGGAGCAATGGACGGCCAGGTGGAAGGCGGGGGGATCGGGCCCTCCCCAACGCAACACCCCGCAATGGCCCGCAAATCGACCCGGAAACGGGCGCCCGGCCGGGGAGCGGCCGGGACAGGACAGCCATGAAGTTTCAGGGACACGCTCACCGCAGTATCGACCCCAAGGGGCGTCTGATGCTGCCGCCGGACTTCCGCGACACCGTTCTGGCCGAGACGCCGGACGGCGCGGAGGGACGCATCGTGCTGACCCTTTTCGAGAAGCACGTGGTGGGCATGAGCCCGGAGCAATGGTCCGCCCTGGAGCAGGAACTGGCCAAGGTCAAAACCCCCAGCCGAGACCTCCAGCTCATGAAGCGCATCCTCTTTTCCGGGTATGTGGAGGTGACCCTGGACGGCCAGGGCCGCATCCAGCTCCCCACCCACCTGCGCAAGTCCGGCCGCCTGGACAAGGACGTGGTGGTCTTCGGCGTGGTCCGGCGCTTCGTGATCTGGGCCGCCACCGAGTTCGAGGACATGCTCGGACTGGTTCTCGACGTATCGCAGGTGCTTGCTGACTACGGCGTTCAGCTGCCGTTCTAGGACAGGCCGCCATGCCCCAAGCATGCGACATCCACACCACGGTCCTGCGGGACGAAGTGGTCGGGTGGCTCCAACCGAAGCCGGGCGGCCGCTATATCGACGGAACCCTGGGCCTGGGCGGCCATACCGAGGCCATCCTCCGGGCCGATCCCCGCTGCACCGTGCTCGGCCTGGACCGCGACCCCGAGGCCCTGGCCCACGCGGCCGAACGCCTGGCCCCCTTCGGGGACCGGGCCGTGCTGCGCCACTCCGCCTTCAGCACCTTCGAGGCCGTCCTGGACGAGCTCGGCTGGGCCGAGGTGGACGGGGCCGTGCTGGACCTGGGCGTCTCGTCCCTCCAGCTGGACCGGCGCGAGCGCGGCTTCAGCTTCCTGGGCGACGGGCCCCTGGACATGCGCATGGACCCCGAGGGCGGCCTGCCCCCGGCCAGCCGGGTGGTGAACCACGCCGGGGCCGAGGAGCTCAAGCGCATCATCCGCGACTACGGCGACGAGCCCCTGGCCGGCAAGATCGCCCGGGCCATCGTCAAACGCCGCGAGCAGGTCCCCTTCGAGACCACGGCCCAGCTGGCCGAGACCGTGAACCTGGCCTACCCGCCCCAGCGCCGCCGCCAGGCCCGCAACCACCCGGCCACGCGCACCTTCATGGCCCTGCGCATCGCCGTGAACCACGAGGTGGACGAGCTGGAGACCTTTCTGGCGCGCATCCCGGAACGCCTGGCCCCCGGGGCGCGCCTGGCCATCATTTCCTTCCACTCCCTGGAGGACCGCATGGTCAAGCGGGCCTTCCGGGAGTGGGCCAAGGACTGCATCTGCCCGCCGCGGCAGATGCAGTGCACCTGCCGGGGCCGGGCCCTGGCCCGGGTGCTGACCAAGAAGCCGCAGCTCCCCGGCGAGGCGGAGCAGGCGGCCAACCCGCGCAGCCGCAGCGCCAAGCTGCGCGTGGCCGAGCGGCTCGGCGCGACGGCCGGGCTGGACGACGGGGGCGAGGCGGCATGAGCGCGCCCTCCCGCCGCTGGTTCTGGGCCATGACCCTGGGCGTGAGCGTGGCCCTGGCCCTGCGGCTGGCCCAGGTCTGGGTGAACATCGAGCGCACGGACCTGGCCTACGGCATCGAGCGCCTGGAGCACGAGCTGGCGGAAAAGCGCGAACTCGTGGCCAAGCTGGAGGTGGAGCGGGACAGCCTGCTCTCCCCGGGCGAGCTGGGACGGCTCGCCAAACAGTTCGGACTGCGCCCGGCCCAGCCGGGACAAATCAGGCGGCCCGCCGCCCCATGACCGGGACGGGACCGGAGATCTTCGGAGGGAGCAGAGCATGAAAGCCGAACGGGAGCGCCGCAAGCCGTCCCTGGGCAAGGCCAAGCTGGCCTTCATGGGCGCCGTGTTCGCCCTGCTTTGGCTCGCCCTGTGGACCCGGGCCGGATACATCCAGCTCGTCCAGGGCCCGCACCTCCAGGCCATGGCCTCCCGCCAGAGCCAGGTGCGCGAGCTCGTGGTGGGCCAGCGCGGCCGGATCCTGGACCGCAACGGCCAGCTCCTGGCCACCAGCGTGGAGGCCAAGAGCGTGGCCCTGCGCCCCGACGACGCCACCGAGCCCGAGCGCGCCGCCACCCTGCTCTCCGAGGTCCTGGGCCTGAAGCGCGGCGAGGTGGGCAAGCTGGTGCGCGACCACCGCAAGTTCGTCTGGGTCAAGCGCCAGATCACGGACCGCGAGGCCCTGGCCATCCGCGAGGCCGCGGTGCCCGGCGTGCAGCTGGTGAGCGAGTACACCCGGCTCTATCCCAAGGGCCACCTGGCCGGACAGCTCCTGGGCTTCGTGGGCGTGGACGGCGCGGGCCTGGAGGGTCTGGAGCGGGCCTTTGAGAAGACCCTGGCCGGGGGCACCGCCGAGGTGGTGGCCCAGCGCGACGCCGCGGGCCGACGCCTGGCCATGGACCCCGAGGGCCGCGAATACGACGTGGACGGCCGCGACCTGACCCTGACCATCGACGCCCACATCCAGGCCCTGGCCGAGCAGGCCCTGGCCGGGGTGGTGGGCGAGTACAAGGCCCACTTCGGCCTGGCCCTGGTGGTGGACGTGCCCACGGGCGAGGTCCTGGCCCTGGCCAACTGCCCCTTCTTCAACCCCAACGCCTACCGCACCTCCACCGCGCTGCAGCGCCGCGACCGCGCCGCCCTGGACATCCTGGAGCCCGGCTCCACCATGAAGCCCCTGCTCATGGCCTCGGCCCTCCAGGAGAACGCCCTGCACCCCGAGGAGATCGTGGACTGCGAGATGGGCCGCTACCGCGTGGGCAAGGGCGTCATCAGCGACCACCACCCCTACGGCTGGCTCTCGGTCAACCAGGTGCTGCGCTACTCCAGCAACATCGGCGCGGCCAAGATCGGCCAGGCCCTGGGCGCGAACCGCTACGCCGGCTACCTGACCCGCCTGGGCTTCGGCCGGGCCACGGACGCGGGCGTGCCCTCCGAGGCCTCGGGCGTGCTGCGCCCGGTGTCCGAGTGGAGCGACTTCGACCTGGCCGCCTGCTCCTTCGGCCAGGGCGTCGGCGTCACCGCCCTACAGATGGCCCAGGCCTACCTGACCCTGGCCGACGGCGGCCTGAAGCGCCCCCTGCGCCTGGTGCGCGGCCAGGACGAGCCCGCCCCCGAGGAGCGCATCTTCAGCCCCGAGACCACCGCCCGGGTGCTGGCCATGATGCGCGAGGTGGTGGAGATGGACGGCACCGGCCGGCTGGCGCGCATCAACGGCCTGGCCGTGGCGGGCAAGACCGGCACCGCCCAGAAGGCCAGCAAGCAGGGCGGCTACGGCGACAAGTACCTCTCCTCCTTCGTGGGCCTGCTGCCCGCGGACCAGCCCCAGCTCCTGGTCCTGGTCATGGTGGACGAGCCCGAGGGCGTCAACGCGGGCGGCAAGGTGGCCGCCCCGGTGGTGCGCGAGATCGCCGTCAACACCCTGGCCTACTGGGGCGAACTCCCCGACGCCGCCAAGCTGGCGGACAACGCCGCCCCGGCGGCCGCGGCCCCGGAAACGGCCGACGCCGCCACCCCGGAGACGGCCGACGCCGCCCTGACCCTGCCGGGCCTGGACGCCCCGGCCCCGGTCAAGCGCGCGGGCGACACCGTGCCCAACGTGTCGGGCCTGACCCTGCGTCGCGCCCTGGAGGCCCTGGCCGCCAAGGGCATCGTGCCCCAGGTCAAGGGGCAGGGCGCTCAGGTGGTGGGCCAGCAGCCCCCCGCGGGACAGCCCTGGCCCGAGCCCGGAGACCCCCAACAGGGAGAGGACCATGTTTTTATTCTCTGGGTCTCTTAGCACAAGGCGGAAAAAGCGAGTGGATACGCAGGAACGCAGCGCCTGGGAGGCGCTTCTCGAAAAGGTGGGCCAAGGCCTCATGGTGCGCACGGACTCCCGTTCGGTGCAGCCCGGCGAGGTCTTCGTGGCCGTGCCGGGCGCGGCCGTCGATGGGGCCCGGTTCATCCCCGACGCCCTGGCCCGCGGGGCCGGATACGTGGTCACGGCCGAACCGGCCGAGGCCCTGCCCGAGGAGCACCGCGCCAAGCACGTGCCCCACTCCCGGCCCGCCCTGGCCCTGGGCGACCTGGCCGCGGCCTTCTTCCACACCAAAAACCTGAAGCTCCGGCTGGTGGGCGTCACCGGCACCAACGGCAAGACCACCACGGCCTACCTCCTGGAGCACCTGCTCACCGCGGGCGGGCTCAAGACCGGGCTCATGGGCACCGTGGCCTACCGCTGGCCCGGCTTCAGCCTGGACGCCCGGCTCACCACCCCGGACTGCTGGACCCTGCACGAGCTGCTCGCCAACATGGAGCGCAGCGAGGTGGACGCCGCGGTCATGGAGGTCAGCTCCCACGCCCTGGACCAGCACCGCGTGGCCGGGCTGCGCTTCGACGCCGCGGTCTTCACCAACCTCTCCCAGGACCACCTGGACTACCACCACGACATGGAGACCTATTTCCGGGCCAAGGCGCGGCTCTTCACCGAGTGCCCGGCCCCGGACAAGCTGGCCGTCATCAACTACGACGACCCGGCGGGCCGCCGCCTGCTGGACATGCTCCCCGGCGCGGTGGGCTACGGCCTGACCCCGGCCCCGGACGGCGTGGCCGCCCTGCGCGGCGAGATCCTGCGCCACTCCGTGGCGGGCATGACCCTGCGCATGACCTGGGGAGGCCGCTCCTGGGACCTGGACACCCACCTGGTGGGGGCCCACAACGCCCAGAACCTGCTGGCCGCCCAGGCCGCGGCCCTGGGCCTGGGCCTGCCCCAGCGCGAGCTCCGGAAGCTCGCCGACTTCACCGGGGTGCCCGGCCGCCTGGAGCGCGTGGTGAACCCCTTCGGCCTGGACATCTTCGTGGACTACGCCCACACCCCGGACGCCCTGGACAAGGTCCAGACCGCCCTGCGCGAACTCAACCCGGCCCGGCTCATCACCGTGTTCGGGTGCGGCGGCAACCGCGACCGCGCCAAACGCCCGCTCATGGCCGCGTCCGTGGCCAAGCACGCCGACGTGGCCATCCTCACCTCGGACAACCCTCGCCACGAGCCGCCCCTGAAGATCATCGAGGACGCGGCCCCCGGTCTGGCCGGCTGCCCCGAGACGCACATCGAGCCCGACCGCGCCGCGGCCCTGGCCCTGGCCGCGCGCCTCATGCAGCCCGGCGACGTGCTGCTCATCGCGGGCAAAGGGCACGAGACCTACCAGCAGATCGGCGACGAACGCCGCCATTTCAACGACGTGGAGGTCATGAGCCAGGCCCTGGAGGAGAACCGGCGGTGAAGATGACCGTCCGTGACGCCGAGCGCCATCTGCGGGGCGCAGCGCGCACGGCCCCGGAACGGGACCGCGCGCTGGGGCTCGCCCGTGTGGACTCCCGGGCCGTGCGGCCCGGGGACGTGTTCTTCTGCCTGCCCGGCAGCAAGGCCGACGGCCACGACTTCGCCGCCGCGGCCGAGGCCGCCGGGGCCGCCCTGGTGGTCACCCAGCGCGAGGCCCCCGGGCTCTCCCCGGCCCTGGAGCTGCGCGTGCCCGACGTGGCCGCCGCCCTGGCCCGCCTGGCCCGCGCCGCGCGCGACGCCGCCGCGGCCACGGTGGTGGCCGTCACCGGCACCGCGGGCAAGACCACGGTGAAGGAGCTCCTGGCCGAGGTCTGCGCCACCGAGCGCCGCACCTGCCGCAACTGGCGCAACCTCAACAACCAGATCGGCGCGCCGCTCACCATCCTGGCCGCGGAGCCCGACGCCGGGGTCTGGGTCCTGGAGCTGGGCATCAGCCATCCCGGGGACATGGACGAGCTGGGCGAGATCGCCCACCCGGACCTGGCCGTGATCCACAACATCGGACCGGGCCATCTGGAAGGCCTGGGCAGCATCGAGGGCGTGGCCCGCGCCAAGGCCTCCCTGCTCCAATATCTGGCCCCGGGCGGCCGGGCCGTGGTCAGCCGGGACCATCCCCTGCTCCTGGCCGAGGCCAAGCGCATCGTGCCCAAGCCCATCACCTCCTCGGCCCTGGACCCCGAGGCCCCGTATTTCTGCCGCTTCGAGGGCGTCACCCCCGAGGGCCGCGGCCGGTTCCGCCTGGCCACCCCGGGCTGGAGCGCCGAGATGACCCTGCCCACCTGCGGGGCCCACATGGCCGAGAACATCGCCGCCGTGGCCGCCGCGGCCTGCGAGCTGGGCATCTCCCGCGCCGGGGTGCTGGCCGGGATCTCGGCCCTGCGCCCGGCCCCGCAGCGCTTCGTGTGCACCGCCTGCGGCGGCTGCACCCTCATCGACGACACCTACAACGCCAATCCGCTGTCCATGCGCCAGGCCATCGAGACGGCCCGGGCCATGGCCGGGAGCCGCCCGCTCATCCTGGTGCTGGGCGACATGCTGGAGCTGGGCGCGGCCGCGGCCGAGGCCCACGAAGGCATCGGCCGCGAGGCCCGCGCCGCGGCCCCGGCGGCCTTCTACTTCCACGGCGGCCACGCCGCGGACGTGGCCCGCGGCTTCGGCGCGAACGGCGTGCCCCTCACCCCCGTGGCCGACCCGGAGGCCGCCGCCGATGACCTGGCCGCCATCCTGGCCGCCGCCGAAAACCCGGTGGTGCTTGTCAAGGGCTCGCGCTCCTGCCGCATGGAGCGCTATGTGGAGGTGATTTCCCGCGCCCTGGCCGCGCGCGCCCAAGGAGCCCGCCCGTGATCTATCATCTGCTCTACCCGCTCAGCGAGCAGTTCAGCATCTTCAACGTCTTCCGGTACATCACCTTCCGGTCGGTGTACGCCATGCTCACCGCCCTGGTGCTGACCATCTTCCTGGGCCCGAGCTTCATCCGCTGGCTCACGCGCATCAAGTGCGGCCAGACCATCCTCAAGGACGTGGCCGCCCACCAGTGCAAGCAGGGCACGCCCACCATGGGCGGGCTGCTCATCATCTCCGCCGTGCTGGTGAGCACCCTGCTCTGGGGCAACCTCACCAACCACTACGTCTGGATGATCCTGCTGGTCTTCACCGGCTTCGGCGCGGTGGGCTTCGCCGACGACTACATCAAGGTGGTCAAGCACCAGAACAAGGGCCTCACGGCCCGGGCCAAGTTCCTGGCCCAGATCCTGGTGGCCGGGGCGGCCATCGGCTGGCTGCTGTGCGAGCCCGCCTACTCCACCAAGCTGGCCGTGCCCTTCTTCAAGAACTTCCACCCGGACCTGGGCTGGTTCTACCTGCCGCTCACCGTGTTCGTGCTGGTGGGCACCTCCAACGCCGTGAACCTCACCGACGGCCTGGACGGCCTGGCCATCGGGCCCATGATCGTGGCCTCGGCCTGCTTCGGGCTGTTCATCTACGTGGCCGGCCACGCCAACATCGCCGAGTACCTGAACGTGATCAGCGTGCCGGGCGTGGGCGAGGTGAGCGTGTTCTGCGGGGCGCTCATGGGCGCGGGGCTCGGGTTCCTCTGGTACAACGCCTACCCGGCCCAGGTGTTCATGGGCGACGTGGGGTCGCTCTCCCTGGGCGGGGCGCTGGGCTTCCTGGCCGTGCTCTGCAAGCAGGAGCTGCTCCTGGTCATCGTGGGCGGGGTGTTCGTGTTCGAGACCATCTCCGTCATCCTCCAGGTGGGCTACTTCAAGGTCACGGGCGGCAAACGCATCTTCCGCATGGCCCCCCTGCACCACCATTTCGAGCTCAAGGGCATTCCGGAATCCAAGATCATCATCCGGTTCTGGATCCTCTCCATCCTGCTGGCCCTGGTGGCCCTGTCCACCCTGAAGTTGAGGTAGAAGCATGATGTTCGAATTCGACCGCCACGACGAGAACGCCCTGCGCGGCCGCCGCATCACGGTGGTGGGCGGCGGCGTGTCCGGCCGGGCCGCGGCCCGGCTGGCCGCGGCCAAGGGCGCGGCCGTGCGCGTGGTGGATGCGAACCCCGACCTCGACCCCGCCCCCTTCGCGGCCCTGGGCCCGGCCGTGACCCTGGAGCGCGGGCCCCACTCCCCGGCCCAGTTCGCCGACGCGGACCTGGTGGTCCTCTCCCCGGGCGTGCCCGCCCGCAAGCTCGATCCCTTCCTGGACGACCGCGCCCGGGACCGGCTGGTGGCCGAGTTCGAGCTGGCCTCCTGGTTCACCGACGCGCCCATGGTGGCCATCACCGGCACCAACGGCAAGACCACCACCACCAAGGTCATCGCCGCGGTGTTCGAGGCCGCGGGCAAGTCCGTCTTCGTGGGCGGCAACATCGGCACCCCCCTTTCGGAGAGCGTGTACGCGGGCGAACGCCCCGACGTCCTGGTCATGGAGATCTCCAGCTTCCAGCTCATGGCCTGCCGCACCCTCAAGCCCCGCGTCGGCATCCTGCTCAACGTCTCGGCCAACCACCTGGACTGGCACCGGGACATGGACGAGTACATCGACGCCAAGCTCTCCCTCTTCGCCCGGCAGGACGAGTCCGACCTGGCCATCCTGCCCGCGCGCCAGCGCGCCGAGCTGGAGCCGCGGCTCAAGACCCGCGCCCAGGTCCTCTGGTACGAGCCCCAGGTGCGCTTCGACGCCCCCAACCTCCCCGGGGCCCACAGCGTGGCCAACCTGGAGGCCGTGTGGCGGGCCGTGTCCTTCCTGGGCGTGGACGAGCCCACCGCGGCCCGGGCCGTGGCCGCCTTCGTGCCGCCGCATCACCGCATCGAACGCGTGGCCGAGGTGGCCGGGGTGCTCTACGTGGACGACTCCAAGGCCACCACCCTGGAGGCCGTGGCCGCGGCGGTGAAGAGCTTCGACCGCCCGGTGCGGCTGCTCATGGGCGGGGTGTACAAGGGCGGGGACGTGCGCTCCCTCATCCCGGTGTTCCAGGGCCACGTGGTCCAGATCGGACTCTTCGGCGCGGCGCGCGAGGTGTTCGAGCCCGCCCTGCGGGACGATTTCGACCTGTTCTGGGCGCCCGAGCTCCCGGCCGCCGTGGCCCGGCTGGCCGCGGCCGCCCGGCCGGGCGACGTGGTGCTGCTCTCCCCGGGCACGGCCAGCTTCGACCTCTACAAGGGCTACGCCCAGCGCGGGGACCACTTTCAGGGCATCGTCAAGGCGATGGAGGGCGCGGCATGAACCGCAAGATCGGCAAGACCGGCGCGGCCGCCGCGCACATGGACCACTGGCTGCTGTTCGGCACCCTGGTGCTGGCCGGGCTGGGGCTGGTGATGGTCTTCTCCTCCTCGGGCATCATGGCCGAGCGCTTCTATGCGGACAAATACTTCTTCTTCAAGAAGCAGACCGTGTTCTTCGTCCTCGGGCTGGGGGTCATGTGGCTCACGGCGCGCATGCCCCGGGCCATGCTCTACGACCTGACCTACTTCTGGGTCGTCGCGGCCATGCTGCTGCTCGGGCTGTGCGCCTTCACCCCCCTGGGGACCGAGGCGGGCGGGGCGCGGCGCTGGCTGCACCTGGGCCCCATGTCCGTGCAGCCCCTGGAGTTCGCCAAGCTGGCCCTGGTGGTCTACCTGGCCCACTTCTTCGCGCGCAAACAGGAGCTGGTGAAGACCTTCTCCGTGGGCTTCATGCCGCCGGTGCTGGTCACCGGGGCCATGTGCCTGCTGCTGCTGGCCCAGCCGGACTTCGGCGGGGCGGTGTTCCTGGCCATGATCCTGTTCTTCATGTGCCTGGCCGGGGGCACGCGGCTCTTCTACCTGGTCAGCTCCGGGGCCTTCGGGGCCTGGGCCGGGTGGATGCTCATCTCCCAGTCGCCCTACCGCCTCAAGCGCTGGACCGCCTTCCTGGACCCCTTCAAGGTGGCCAAGGACGAGGGCTATCAGCTGGTGCAGTCCCTGTACTCCTTCGGCTCGGGCCAGCTGGCCGGGGTGGGCCTGGGCGCGGGCAAGCAGAAGCTCTTCTTCCTGCCCGAGGCGCACAACGACTTCATCATGGCCGTGGTGGGCGAGGAGCTGGGGTTCCTGGGCGTGTCCTTCGTGTTCCTGCTCATCGGCCTGCTCATCTGGCGCGGCCTGTGCGTCACCTGGAAGCAGGAGGACCTGCGCGACCGGCTCTGCGCCTTCGGCATGGTGCTCATCCTGGCCCTGGGCTTCCTGCTCAACCTGGCGGTGGTGCTGGGCACCGTGCCGCCCAAGGGCGTGCCCATGCCCTTCGTGAGCTACGGCGGGTCCAGCATGCTGGCCTCCTTCGCCTGCGTGGGCATCCTGCTCAACCTCTCCCGCAACCGCAAAGAGGCCTAGCGTGACCGGCTCCGCCGCCCATACCGCCCCCGCCTCGGGCCTGGACCGCGTGGTGCTCACCACCGGCGGCACCGGCGGGCACATCTTCCCGGCCCTGGCCGTGGCCGGGGAGCTGCGGCGGCGTCACCCGGGCTGCCGGGTGCTCTTCGTGGGCGGACGGGGACCGGAAAAACGGCTGGCCACCGAGGCCGGGCTGGAGTTCGAGGGCCTGCACGTCTCCGGGGTCCTGGGCCGGGGCTGGCGCGGGGCGCTCTCCCTGCTCGGCATGGGCGTGAGCGTGCTGCGCTCCGGGGGACTGCTCTCCCGCTTCCGGCCCCAGGTGGTGGCGGGGTTCGGCGGGTTCGCCGGGTTCTGCCCGGTGCTGGCCGCGCGGCTGCTGCGCATCCCGGCCCTGATCCACGAGCAAAACTCCGTGCCCGGCGCGGCCAACCGCTTCCTGTCCCGAAAGGTGGACCGGGTGCTGGTCTCCTTCCCGGACACGGCGGAATTTTTCCCCGGCCGGAACGTGCTGGCCGTGGGCAACCCGGTGCGGCCGGACATCGCCGCCGCGGGCCGGGCCCGCGCGGGCCGCGCCCCGGGCCGCCGCCTGCTGGTGCTGGGCGGCAGCCAGGGAGCCCGGGCCCTCAACGATTTGGTGGTGGCCGCCCTGCCCCGGCTGCGCGACCTGGGCGTGGAAATTTTCCATCAGGCCGGGGCCGCGGACGAGGCCCGGGTGCGCGAGGCCTACCGCGCCGCCGGGTTCGACGACTCGGGCGTGCACGGCTTCGTCACGGACATGGCCGGGGCCTATGCGGACGCCGACCTGGCCCTGTGCCGGGCCGGGGCCAGCACGGTGTTCGAGCTGGCCGCGGCCGGGCTGCCCGCCCTGCTGGTGCCCTTTCCCCACGCCACCCACGACCACCAGACCCGCAACGCGCGGGCCCTGGAGACCGCCGGGGCGGCCCGCTGCCTGCCCCAGGCCGAGCTCACGGCCGAGGGCCTGGGCGAACAGGTGGCCGCCCGCCTGGCCGACCCGGCCGGGCTCGCCGCCATGTCCCGCGCCGCCCTGGGCTTCGCCCGGCCGAGCGCCGCGGCGGACATCGTGGACCAACTCGAAAGCCTGGCCCGCCCCCGGGCCGAGGAGAACTGACATGGTTCCCGGCAACGGACCCAAGATCGACCTCACCGGCCCGGCAGGGCTGTCCATGATGCACGCCCGGGTCCAGACCGTGCACATGGTGGGCATCGGCGGCTCCGGCATGAGCGGCATCGCCGAGGTGCTCCTGAACATGGGCTTCACCGTCACCGGCTCGGACCTGAGCGCCTCGGCCGCGGTGCGCCGGCTCACCAAGCTCGGGGCCCAGGTGTTCATCGGCCACGGGGCCGACAACGTGGGCGACGCCGACGTGGTGGTGAAGTCCACGGCCATCCAGGACGACAACCCGGAGCTGATCCGCGCCCGGGAGCGCAAGATCCCCATCATCCCCCGGGCCGAGATGCTGGCCGAGCTGATGCGGCTCAAGGCGGGCATCGCCGTGGCCGGGACCCACGGCAAGACCACCACCACCTCCATCCTGGCCACCATCTTCGGCGAGGCCGGGCAGGACCCCACGGTCATCATCGGCGGCCGGCTCAACGCCTACGGCGCGGGCGCGCACCTGGGCATGGGCAACTACCTCATCGCCGAGGCCGACGAGAGCGACGGCAGCTTCCTGTGCCTGTCGCCCATCATCACCGTGGTCACCAACGTGGACCGCGACCACCTGGACCACTACAAGGACCTGGACGAGATCGACGCGGCCTTCAGCGATTTCATGAACGCCATCCCGTTCTACGGCATGAACGTGGTGTGCGGCGACGACCCCGGGGTGCAGCGCCTGCTGCCCAAGATCCGGCGGCCCTACATGACCTACGGCCTGAACCCGGGCAACCGGCTGCGCGGCGAGATCGTCACCACGGGCCTGCGCAGCCTGTTCCGCGTCACCCTGGACGGCGAGCCCTGGGCCGAGGCCACCCTGGCCCACCCCGGCCGCCACAACGTGCTCAACGCCCTGGGGGCCATCGGGGTGAGCATCGAGGCCGGGCTGCCCAAGGAGGCCATCCTGCGCGGGCTGTCCAACTTCGGCGGGGTGGGGCGGCGCTTCGAGCGCAAGGGCGAGCGCAAGGGCGTGCTGGTGGTGGACGACTACGGCCACCATCCGGCCGAGATCAGGCAGACCCTGAACACGGCCAAGGCCTGTTTCCCGGACCGCCGCATGGTGGTGGCCTTCCAGCCCCACCGCTTCACCCGGACCCAGGCGCTCTTCGGCGACTTCTGCAAATGCTTCGAGCAGGTGGACCTGCTCCTGCTCACCGAGATCTACCCGGCCTCCGAGTCCCCCATCCCCGGGGTGTCCGGCTCCAGCCTGGCCCAGGGCATCCGCCAGGTCTCCAAGACCGAGGTGCAGTTCGCCCAGGACTTCGAGGAGCTCTCGACCCTGCTGGACGACGTGCTCCGGGCCGGGGACCTGCTGCTCACCCTGGGGGCGGGCAGCATCTGGCAGGTGGGCGAACGCTGGCTGGAGGCCCACAGCGACGAGGGCGAAGGAGAACGCGCGTGAGCCTGAGCCTGACCCGCCCCGGACCGCGCCTGAGCGAGCGCACCACCCTCGGCCTGGGCGGCCCCTGCCTGGCCGAGGTCGTGCTGCGCCGCGAGGCCGACCTGGACGAGCTGGCGGGCCTGCTGGCCCGCGAGCCCGAGGGCCGGGTCCTGGTCCTGGGCGGGGGCTCCAACCTGCTGGCCGCGGACCACGAGCTGCCCCTGGTGCTGGTGCGCCCGGCCAACGCGGACTTCCGGATCCTGGACCGGGCGCCGGACGCCGACGCCGTCACCGTGCGCGCCGGGGCCGGGCTCAAGCTGCCCATCCTGCTGCACGAGCTGGCCCGGGCCGGGCTCTCCGGCCTGGAGGGCCTCACCGGCATCCCGGGCAACGTGGGCGGGTCCGTGGCGGGCAACGCGGGGTCCTTCGGGTGCTGCCTGGGCGAGCGGGTGCGCCGGGTGCGGCTCTGGACCCCGGGCGGCGACCTGGCCTGGAAGACCGCCCACGAGGTGGCCTTCGCCTACCGGCATTTCGACCCGCGCCTGGACCGCGCCCCCTGGCTGGTCTGGGAGGTGGAGCTGGACCTGGCCCCCAGCGACGACGCGGCGGTCCGCGCCCGCATGGTGGAGGTCATGGAGCGCAAGCAGCTCTCCCAGCCCGTGAGCTGCCGCACGGCGGGCTGCGTGTTCAAGAACCCGGAGGGCGACTTCGCCGGGCGGCTGTTGGAGCAGGCCGGGTTCAAGGGGCGTCGGCTGGGGGACATGGCCTTCTCCGACCGGCACGCCAATTTTCTCGTGAACCTGGGCGGCGGCACCGCGGCCCAGGCCCTGGAGCTCCTGGAGCTGGCGCGCGCGACCGTGCTGGATCGGTCCGGCGTGCGGCTCGAAACCGAGGTGGTGGTGATCGCATGAGCTACGCAGCGGCGCGAAAGGCTCCGAGAGTGATGCTGCGCGACGGCCGACGCCGCGCGCCCTCCAACCGCCGCCGGGGCGGCGGCGGGTCTGCCCTGGCCCTGCCGCGCGGGGTGCGCCGGTTCCTGGCCGCCCTGGCCGGGCTGGCCTTCCTGGCGGGCATGGCCGTGGTCCTCTACGGGGGCTACCGCCTGCTCACCACCTCCCCCTATTTCAGCCTCAGGGAGATCGACGTCACCGGGGCCGAGCGCATGAGCCGCGCGGAGGTCCTCTCCCGGGCCCAGGTGAACGAGGGCATGAACGCCCTGGCCCTGAACATGACCGCGGTGCAGTCGCGCCTCTCGGCCGCGCCCTGGGTGCAGAGCGTCACCCTGCGCCGCAGCCTGCCCGACACGCTGACCCTGGCCGTCACCGAAAAAGCCCCCTTCTTCTGGGTGCAGCAGGGCGAGACCATGTACTACGCCGACGCCGACGGCCGGGCCATCGCCCCGGTGACCGGGGCGGGCTTCGTCTCCCGGCCGGTGCTCATGGTGGAGCCCGGGGCCGAGGCGGCCCGGGCCCTGCTGCCCCGGCTGGCGCGGATGCTGGCCAGCGGCGGCCTGCCCTTCGGCCTGGAGCACCTGGCCTGGGTGCGCTGCGCCGCCTCGGGCGACGTGGAGATGTATCTCGATGGGCCGCACCTCACCCTGCGCCTGCCCGTCGACGGATTCGACACCCATCTGGCGCGGATGAAGACCGTGCTGGCGGACCTGAAGGCCAACGGCGAGGACGACCGCATCGCCGCCATCACCGCCGGGGACGACCGGGTCTGGGTGCGGCTGCGGTCCTAGCGAACCACGAACACGGGGCGGCCCCGGGCCGCCTGAGCATGCAACAAGGAGTCGGTAATGGCGAAAAATGACCTGGTCGTCGGACTGGACATCGGCACCACCAAGATCTGCGCCGTGGTGGGCGAGCAGGACGGGGACGTGGTGGACATCATCGGCATCGGCACCGCGCCCTCCACGGGCCTGCGGCGCGGCGTGGTGGTGAACATCGAGCAGACCGTGCAGTCCATCAAAAAGGCCCTGGAAGAAGCCGAGCTCATGGCCGGGTGCGAAATCCGCTCGGTCTACGCCGGCATCGCCGGCTCCCACATCAAGGGCTTCAACTCCCACGGGGTCATCGCCGTCAAGGGCGGCGAGGTGACGCAGAAGGACGTGGAGCGGGCCATCGAGGCCGCCAAGGCCGTGGCCATCCCGCTGGACCGCGAGGTCATCCACACCCTGCCCCAGGAGTTCATCGTGGACGACCAGCGCGGCATCTCCGACCCGCTGGGCATGGCGGGCGTGCGCCTGGAGACCAAGGTGCACATCGTCACCGGCGCGGTGACCTCGGCCCAGAACATCGTCCGCTCCTGCCACCGGGCCGGGCTGGACGTGGCCGACATCGTGCTGGAGTCGCTGGCCTCCAGCAAGGCCGTGCTCACGGCCGAGGAGCGCGAGATCGGCGTGGCCATCGTGGACATCGGCGGCGGCACCACGGACATCGCCATCTTCTCCAAGGACTCCATCAAACACACCTCGGTGCTGGCCCTGGGCGGCAACAACCTGACCAACGACATCGCCTTCGGCCTGCGCACCCCCATGCAGAGCGCGGAGAAGATCAAGGTGGAGCACGGCTGCGCCCTGGCCGACCTGGTGGACAACGACGACATCATCGAGGTGCCCAGCGTGGGCGGGCGCGAGTCGCGCGCCATGTCCCGCCGGGTGCTGGCCGAGATCTGCGAGCCGCGGGTGGAGGAGATCCTCTCCCTGGTGGACCAGGACCTCATGAAATCGGGCTTCAAGAACTCCATCGCCGCGGGGGTGGTGCTCACCGGCGGCTCCAGCCTCATCGAGGGCATGCAGGAGCTGGCCGACCAGATCTTCGATCTGCCGGTGCGCATCGGCTACCCCATCGGGCTGGGCGGGCTCACCGACGTGGTGGCCGGACCGCAGTTCGCCACGGCGGTGGGTCTGCTGAAATACGGATGCGAAGTGGAGCAGGGACAGGAGCAGCGCTTCCGCATCCGCGACGACAATGTGTTCAATCGCATCCTGGGCCGGATGCGCAAGTGGTTC